>NZ_JBHXJG010000209.1:0-13003 GCF_042723425.1 Streptomyces sp. NPDC058375
CGGCGGGGCAGCTCACCCCGCCGGGGCGGAGGGCGGCTCACCCCGGCGGGGCGGCTCACCCCGCCGGGGCGGCCGCCTCCACCGCGTCGACGGCCGCCGCCTCCCGCCGGAACGCGCTCGGGCTCTCGCCGCGCAGCCGCTTGAACGCCGCGCTGAAGCCGAACGCGTCCGCGTAGCCGACCCGCCGGGCCACGGCCGCCACGGTCAGCTCCGGGCGGGTCAGCAGGTCGGCCGCGAGCGTCATCCGCCACTCGGTGAGGTAGGCCACCGGCCCCTCCCCGACGAGCTCGGTGAACCGCTTCGCCAACGTCGTCCGGGACACCCCCGCCCGGACCGCCAGCTCCGCCGTCGTCCAGGGGTGCGCCGGATCCTCGTGCATCGCCCGCAGCGCCGGCCCCGCCACCTCGTCGCCGAGCGCCCCGTACCACCCCGGCGGATCCGCCTCCGGCCGGTCGAACCAGTCCCGCAGCGTGCACACCAGCATCCAGTCGAGCAGCCGGTCGAGCACGATCTGGTCGCCCGGCCGCCCGCGGCTGATCTGCGCCTCCAGGTAGTCGCGCATCGGCGCGCAGTCCTCCTCGTCGGGCACCACGAGAGCCGGCGGAAGTGCCCGCAGGAGCCGCTGGGGAACCTGCGCCTGTACGTCATAGGTGGCGGCCAACAGCACGGTGGCGCAGTCGAATTCGGGACCGCCCTCCAGCGGGGTGCCGGTGTCCCGGACCTGGCCCCAGCGCACCTCCCGTTCGCCGCCGGCCCGCCCCGCCCTCGTACCGTCCGCCGGGTCGTCGGTGAAGACGAACGGGGCCGGGCCCCGCACGATCGCGCCCTCGCCGACCTCCACCCGCAGCGGCTCGCCGCCCTCGGGCACGATCCACCCCGCACCCCGCAACGGCAGGCACAGGGTCAGATACGCCCCGTCCGTGAACCGCAGTGACCAGGGTGCGCACAGCACCGAACGCCCGAACACCGCGCCCCGGCCCCGCACGCCCCGCAACAGCTCGTCGAACACATCCATGACGCCCAGCCTAGGCAGAGTCGCGGCCGCGGGGCCCGGGGTCTGCGTCAGCGGTGGCTCAGTACGTTGACCACCCGGCCGTCCGGATCCCGCACGAAGAACCTCCGTACGCCCCACTCCTCGTCCTGGAGCGGGTGGACGATCTCCGCGCCGCTCTCCCGTACGGCGGCGTAGACCGCGTCCACGTCGTCCACCTCGACGCTCAGGTCGGGGACGACCGGGCCGGTCAGGTCGTGGGTCATGAAGCTGACCTGCTCCTGCGGGCCGGACGGCGAGGCGACGGTGGTGATCCAGCCGAGGTTCATGACCTCCTCGAAGCCGAGCAGGCCGTAGAAGTCCCGGTTCTCCCCGACCGCCTCCGTCCGGAGGTTGGGCACGACGCGGCGAACGGTCATCATCGGCTCCCGGGGAGAAGGGCGTGCACGAAGTCGACCTGGCCGTCGGCGACTTCGAGGGGGGTCGGCGTCAGGTCCTCATGGGCACGGTAGTACCCGATCCGGACCGTGCCGTCGTCCCGCCGGTGGGTGTCGTGGACGTGCTCGACGAGTCGGCGGAACAGGGCGGCGACCTCCTCCGCCTCGTCCGGGTGGAGATCGGTCCGGGAGGTCAGCGCCCAGCCTCCGCCGGGGAGACCGTCCCGGGCGACCAGCGCCGAGCAGAGCGCGCCCGCCGTCCGCCGCGCCGGTCCGCTGCCGGCGAGCAGCGGACGGGGGTCGTTCTCGACCTGCGGCACTCCGTCGTCGTCGACCACCACGCACGGGAAGTCGGTCACGACGGTGAGGCGCGCGGGCTGCGGGCCGAGGCCCAGATGCCGGCGCAGCTCGGCCAGTTGCTGGTCCGACAGCCCGTCGCGCAGGTCGGCCTCACGGTCAGTTCGTGGACATCGCTCATGGGGCGCACCTTGTGCGGGGGCACCGACAGCCCTCGTCAGGCCGCCCGTACAGCGGCCGCCGCGTCGCGGAGCAACCCGGGGGCCAGGAGCCGGTGGACGGCGGACAACGGTGACCACACGGCTCGGGCCGGCGGGCGGTCGTAGCGCAGGAACGTCCCCAGCGACACCCGCCCGTCGGCCGCCTGGACCACGAGGTTGTTGGTCAGGAACCAGGAGGCGGCTTCGAGCCGGATCCAGTCCTCGCCGCGTCCGGTGATCCGCCACCCGGCCACGGTCTCGGGCGACCGCCCCCGGCTGAGCCGGAGGCCGAGAAGTCCCCGCCAGATCAGCCGCTCCGTGGGGCTGGGGACGTCGCCGAACATGGCACGCGCCCACTGCTCCGCCGTCGCGTTCGTGCCGACGTCCCCGGAGAGGGTGAACACGTCGGCGTAGTCGATGCGGGACAGCGAGCTGAGAGCGCGGGTGGCCGCGGGAATGGCGTGGACCCCCACGGCGCGCTCGACGGCGGCGCTGCGCGGCTCGCGTTCGGCGTGGGGTCGGTCGGACAGTCCGGTCATCGGGCACACCACCTTCTGTACGGCACCGTATAGAAGTAGGATAGCTGCTTTGTACGGTGCCGTACAGAAGATGGGAGGCCGCGGTGGCACGTGCCAGGACGCCCCGCACGGCGTGGATCGAGGCCGGACTGCACGCGCTCGCGGCCGGAGGGCCGGACGCCGTGCGGATCGAGGTGCTCGCCAGGTCGCTCGGTGTGACCAAGGGCGGGTTCTACGGGTTCTTCGCCGACCGTTACGCGCTGCTGGAAGAGATGCTCGACGCGTGGGAGCGCGATGTCACCGACGCCATCATCGAGAGCGTCCGTGCCGAGGGCGGCGACGGGCGCGATCGCCTGCGCAACCTGTTCCGCATCGCGGGGAGCCAGGCAGGCGTGACCACCGCCATGAGCACGGAGCTGGCGATCCGGGAGTGGTCGCGGCGCGATCCCGCCGTCGCCCACCGGCTGTGGCGCGTCGACCGCCGGAGGATGGACTATCTGCGGGAGCTGTTCCGGGAGTTCTGCCCGGACGAGGACGAGGTGGAGGTCCGCTGCACCATCGTGACGTCGGTATGGATGGCGGCCCACTTCATCGCTTTCGACCACGGGGGGCGGTCGCACGACGAGGTCGAGAGCATGGTGCTGCGACGCGTCCTCGAATAGACGCGTGCTCGGCTAGGTGTGCTGACCGAGGGCGGATCCGGATCCGGCTGCGGCTGCGGCACCCCGGGCTCCGGAGCCCGCGACCCCGGCGCACGAGGAAGGTTTGTCCGCCCCGGCCGGACCACGAGGGCCCGTGCGCCCCGGCCCCTCCGTCCGGCCCGCCCGCCCCGCCCGGACGCGAGGGGCCCGCCCCCCGGGCACGAGGGGCCCGTCCCCCCGGCCTCAACGCGACGCCCGCGCCACCCTCTTGGCGATCTTCTCGGCGTCCAGGGCCATCTCGCGGAGCATCCCGCTGATCGGGTTGGTGAACCCGGTGAAGTGGAGCCCGGGGGCTCCCTTTGGGGACCGGCCGCCGCGGGTGACCGGGCGGCCCCGCCCGTCCAGGACGTCCAGGTGGCCGAGCAGCGGCTCCAGGGCGCGGTCGTAGCCGGTGGCCGCGATGACGGCGTCCGGGGTGAGGCGGGTGCCGTCGGCCAGGACCACCGTGTCCTTGTCGAAGGAGGCGACCGTCGCCACCGGGGTCACCCGGCCGCTCTTCACCGCGTCGATCAGGCCGACGTCCTGGACCGGGATCGCGCCCTCGCGGACCCGGGAGTAGAGCCCGGTGGCGGGGCGCGGCAGCCCCTGGGCGGCCAGGTCGGGCACGGCGATCCGGGACATCACGGCCCCCGCGCGGTCGACGAGCCGTACCGGCAGCCGGCGGACCAGGATGCCGGTGGCCTGGGCCGGCCAGCCGGCGGTGGAGCGGCGGACGATGTGCGGGGCCGTCCGGACCGCGATGCGCACGGAGGATGCCCCGCCCTCCGCCAGGTCCGCCGCGATCTCCGCGCCCGTGTTGCCGATGCCGACGACCAGGACGTCCTTCTCCGCGTACGGGGCCGGGTTCCGGTACGCCGCCGCGTGCAGCAGCTCGCCCGTGAACGTGTCGCGGCCCGGCCAGTCCGGGATGCGCGGGGTGTGGTTGAAGCCGGTGGCGACGACGACCGCGCGGCCCCGCAGGACCCGCCCGCCGGTCGCGGTGAGCTGCCAGTCGCCGGAGCCGTCGGGGACGGGGTCGACCCGGGTCACCTCGACGCCCGTCACCACCTCCAGCTCGTGGTGCTCGGTGTACTTCTCCAGGTACCGCACCACATCGTCCCGGCCCACCCAACGCCCGAACTTCCGCGGCATCTTCAGCCCCGGCAGCGCCGACCAGCGGCGGGTGGTGTGCAGGTGCAGCCGGTCGTAGTGGCCGCGCCAGGACGCGCCGACCCGGTCCGACTTCTCCAGGACCACCGTCCGTACGCCCCGGGCGCGCAGCGCGGCGGCGGTGGCGAGGCCTCCGGGGCCGCCGCCGATGACGTAGACGGGCCGGTCGTCCGTACGGTCGGTGAGGGCGACGGCGGCGTGACTGTCCACGGTGGACGGGCTGTTGGGCATGGTTCGGAGCGTAATCGCCCGCTCTGTTGATGGGTCTCGGTCAAGAGGGAAATCGATTGCGAATTGATCACGAGCGGTGGGATGCGGCGATCGGCGCCCTCGGCGGCGGGACCGCTGCCGGTGGATGTGGTGACCGGTGGGCTGGGCGGGGTCTACCCCCCGGGGCGCAGGGGCGCAGGGGCGCAGGGGCGCAGGGTCGCGGGCAGCGGCGGCGAGGGGTCGGGCGGCGGAGGTCGAGTCGCAGGCTGGATGGACCGCGTCGCCTCCGTTGGTGGCGGTGCGTCGAGGGTGCCGCTTCCGGGTGAAGGTCCGTTGATGCGCACCTCTTGTGTTCGGGCACCCCGTCCAGTGAACTGACGTACCGTCAGACACCAACGACCGGAGGCCCGATGCGGACGATCTGGCTCGGCGGAGCGGAATGGCTGGCCGTCCTGCGCATAGGCCTCGGCCTGTGGTGGCTGGAGAGCTGGCGGCACAAGGACAAGAAGGGCTGGTTCGAGCGCGGGACGGGGATCGCCTGGGCGGCGGACGTCGCGGGCAAGCACCGCTGGGGGTGGTGCGCACGGGCTTCCGCCGGGTCGTCGAGCCGCGCCCGAAGCTGATCGCGTACGTCGTCGTCTACGCCGAACTGGCCCTCGGGCTCGGCCTGGTGACCGGATTCCTGACCCCGGTCGCCCTGGTGGGGGGCCTGCTCCTCAACCTCCTCTACCTGGTCCTGATGATCCACGACTGGGCCGAGCAGGGGCAGAACGCGATGATGGCGCTGATCTCGCTGGTGGCCCTGTTCGCCATGGCCTGGCAGACCTGGTCGCTGGACGCGGCGTTCGGGCTGTTCCTGTGAGCGCCGAACGCGCCTCTGCGGAACCGCGTTTCGACCTCCCGGAGCCGGACGCCTTCACCCGCCCGTACTGGGACGCGGCGGCGGAGGGGCGGCTGCTGATCCGCCGCTGCGCCGGATGCGGCCGGGCGCACCACTACCCGCGCGAGTTCTGCCCGTCCTGCTGGAGCGAGGACGTGGGCTGGGAGCGCGCGAGCGGGGACGCGACCCTCTACACGTGGTCCGTCGTCCACCGCAACGACCTGCCGCCCTTCGGCTCCCGCGTTCCGTACGTCGCGGCGGTCGTCGACCTCGCCGAGGGGCCCCGGATGATGACGGAGATCGTGGAGTGCGCGCACGAGGCTCTGCGCGTCGGGATGGGCCTGACCGTCACGTTCCGGGAGGCGGGGGAAGAGGCCGTACCGGTGTTCCGGCCCCGGGGCTGAGCGGCGCGCTTCTGTGGAAGGCTGGTCACCGCCACGATCCAGAGGCGCTAGGGGGCGGCGTGCGACTGTCGGAGGACGTCACGGGGTGGGCCTTCCTGGTGGAGGTGGACGGGGTCCGGCACGCCGGACTGGCGGTGGGGCAGGCGGGACTCGGCCCGTTCACCGGCGCCGGTCCGGGCGGGAGCCTGTTCACCCGGGCGTACGGGCGGGGGCTGGCGGCGCTCCCGTCGCTGGACGAGCTGCCGTTCGCGGAACCCGTCGACGCACGGTGGTGCGTCCACCGGGGCGAGGAGGGCGACTTTTCCGTACTCGGCCCCGGCGGGCTGGAGTTGGCCTACGACCTCGGCCTGGACCTGCCGGCCGGCTGGCTGGAGACGGCGGCCGGGGCGGGCTCGCTCGTCCTGGTCGTGTCCCATGTGCTGCCCGCGGCCGGCGACATGGTCGCCGTGCTGACCGACGAGACCCGGCAGGGGATGGTCTGTGCGGGCCGGGTGCGGTTCGGCGAGCCCGGTCGCGAGGCCGCCGGGCCGCCCACGCTCACCTACGTCCTCGACCCGGTCTCCGTCCTGCTGGAGCTCGTGCTCCACGTACGGGACCAGGTGCTGCCGCTCGACGTGGCCAAGCGGCGCGCGCGTGAGCTGGAGCGGGTGCGCCGGAGGCTGGGGGAGGCCCACGGGCTGTCCGCCGGGGCGTTGCTGGAGCTGCTGGTCGCCGATGCGGTCCGGAGCCGGGGTGGAGCGGCCGATCTTCTGTACCTCTACTGGCGGTTGGTGACCGAGGTCGCCGAGGAGTGCGGGGCGGACGCGGTCTGGCGGGAGGCGGCACTGCGTACGGTCGAGAGCGCGGCGCCGGTGCTCGCGGAGCGGTGCGAGCGCCCGGTGTTCGAGGACGCCGACGAGCTGTCCGGCCGCCTGATCGAGCGGCTGGAGGGCCCCCCGGACGGCTCTCCGGACCTGGCGGCCGCGCTCCTGGCGGCCGCCCGGCTGCGGCTGGCGGTCCGGGGCCCGGAGGACGTGGGCGGCGATGCGTACGCCGGGGAGGGAGGGACCGTGCGGGCCGCCCAGCACGCCGCGGACCTGTACCGATCGCCGCTGTACCGGCCGTGGTTCGGCGGAACGTGGCCGTTGTTGTTCGACGCGCGGTTACGGGGCGAGGCCCGGGACCTGCTGGTACGGGCCGCCGAGTCGGACGAACGCGCGAGCGGTCCGGGCAGTGCGCTGCGCCCGGCGATCCTGGCCGCGCTGGCCCAGGTGGTCGCGGAGGAGGGGGACGAGGACGGCGGCGGCGTGGACCGGGCGACCGCGCGGGCCGGGTTCGACGCCCTGTTCACCGTACGCGCCGCCGCTCCGCCGGATCTGGTGCTCTTCCTGCTCCGGTCGATGGGCGACGCGCCCGCGACGTACGTCGACACCGTACGGGAGAACGTGTTCGGCTCGGACGTGCCCGCCTTCCTCGCCGCGTACGGCGGAGTCGTCGCCGCCCGGACCGTGGACCAGGGCATCCGTCTCGCCCGGGAACGCGCTGACCGGCCGCTCCTGCGCGCGGCACTGGACTGGGCCGACCGCTCTCCCCTCACCCAGAGCCCCGCGCAGCGCCGCCAGCACGTCGAGGCCCGGTTGCACGCGCTGCCCGACGACCCCACCGACTGTCCCGGCCCTGGCTCCGGTCCCGACCCCCTCGGCCCCTTCCCGGAGGCCTTTCCGGCCGACTGGACCCCGGCCCAGCGCTCCGCCGCCCTCCTGCACGCGGCCGCCCACGCCCGCGACCGGGGGCAGCCCGCGCTGGGCGCCGCCCTCCTGCGGCAGGCGGGACCGGGGGACAGCGCGGTCGTCAGACTGCTGACGGCGGACCTGTACCGCCTGGCGGTCGAGCGGGGCGAGCCGGTCTCCGGCCGGGTGCCCTTCCCTTGGGGCCACTCCACCTACGCGGCGCTCTCCTACGCCTCGCTGAACCAGCAGGACCTGGCCCAGGCGTGCCTGCTGTCCGTCCTCCAGGACCTGCCGAACCTCAGCGGCGACGCCCTCAAGAACGCGGTGTACGCGATCATCGTCGACGTACCGAACTTCGACACCAGCGGCGCCCCCGCGCTCGGCGAGGTTCTCCGCGACCTCGTCCACGCGGCCGTCTGGCAGGTGACCCTCGGGATCGAGTCGTTGCCGGTGGCGCTGATGCTCGGCCTCCACCAGGCGGGCAAGGGGCCGGAGGCCGGGGCATGGCGGAGGATCGACGGCCCGGTCACCCGCCCCACGCACATCGCCAACTACCTGGCGAAGCTCCGCTCTTTGGAGAGCCCCACCGCTGCCGGCGGCGCGACGGCGAACCTGCTGGACGTCCTCGACACGGACGCGGACACGGGGGAGGAGGGGCATGACCACGACCGGTTCGTACGCAACCTGCGTCGCCGGATCTCGTCCCTCATCGACGACGAACTGCGCACCCGGTCAGCGGCCTTCGTGGACGACCAGCACCTCTGGGCGCGCACCGGTGAACTGCTCGACGAACGCAGCGTGCTGCTCACCTGGTTCCTGCCGACCGCCGTGAACGGTGCCGCCGTCCTACTCGCCGTCACTCGTGAAGGCAGCGCGATCACCGTGCAGTTGGGTGATCCGGACGACGACGGACCCGAGAACGCCGTCGCGTACGCCGACCGGCATCCCGTCGCCGACCTGGTGGAGGCGGTCCGCACGGAGGTCGAACGCGACCCGCTCTTCGGTGAGGTGACGCCCGAGGGCCGCAGGCTGCTGACGGGGTACGAGCTGCCGCTGGCGATGGGCGACCGGTGGGCCGCCTGGCGGGCCCAGGGCAAGGACCGCCTGCTGCTCTGGCCGCACGGCGCACTCCACTACCTGCCGGTCGCGCTCTGCTCCGTCGACGGCCGCCTGATCGCCGACGACTGGTCCGTCACCACCATCGCGGGCCTCGAAGCGCTCGTCCCCGCCGACCTCCCCGTACGCCCGCGCCCGCGCCGTACCGCCGTCATCGCCTCGGCCACCGGCGGCGTCCCCTACGGTCTGCCCGCCGAACCGGCCCTCGACGAGCATGCCCGGGCCGTCGCCGCGGCGGTCGGCGCGGAGGCGGTGACCGGACCGGCCGCCACCCGGGCCGGGCTGCTCGCCGAACTGGCCACCGCCGACGTCGTCCACCTCGCCGTCCACGGCACGATGGACCAGGACGCCCCCTGGCTGCACTGCCTCTACCTCACCCCGGACGAGGACGACGACGGCCGGGTCTTCGCCCACGACTTCCTCGAACTCGACCTGAGCGGCGTCCGCCTGGTCACCCTCGCCGCCTGCGAATCGGCGCTGGGCCGCTTCGACCGGGCGGACAACGTGCGCGGCGTCCCGGCCGCCCTGATCACCGCCGGTGTGCAGGCCGTCGTCGGCTGCCTGTGGGCCGTACGCCCCGAACCGGCCGCGTACTTCTTCCAGAGCCTGCACCAGCGGGCCGACCTCGCCGACGACCCCGAGCGGGCGTTCCACGAGGCGCAGACCGCCACCCGGGCCCGGTACCCGCAGTACCGCGACTGGGGAGCCTTCACCTTTCTACGAGGCCGGAGCAAGGGAGCCACCGCATGACCGAGGTCCAGCTGCACGACGTCACCCTCGAACCGGAACGCACCCTCGGCTCACCGGCCGGCCCGGGGCGAACGCGGTCCCCGGAGCCGCTGCGCGGCCGGCTCACCTTCGGCTGGGACCTGCTGCCCGCCGACCACGGGAGCGCCCTCGCCGCCTGGCACGAGCACGTCCGGTCCACGCCCGGGCGGGACTACCGCCACCTGTTGCTGGTGTGCTCGTTCCGCCCGGAGACCCCGCAGGCCCCGGGCACGTTCCGGCACGCCTCCCTCGCCCTGTCGCTCTCCACACCCGACCCGGCCCTGCGGCCCGTCGCCCGCCTCATCGACCCCGGCGAGCGCACCCGCCCGGCGGCGGCAGGCCCCGGCACCGGACTCAGCTTCACCGTCAGCACCGGCGTCGTCGACCTGGGCGTGGAGCGGCAGCAGCCGGAGCCGGGCCCCGCCCGGGAGGAGTGGATCGTACGGGGGCACGGCGCGTCCCAGCCGGACCCGCAGTGGGAGTTCCGCGGCCTGCGCCGGCTGCCGCTGGTGGGCGACCACCCGGTGGCCGCGCTGGTGGAACTGGTCCCCGGCCAGGTGAACGCGGCGGATGTCCTGGTCGCCGCCGAGCTGGAGCACCGCAGCTGGGGCATCCGCCGCTACCGGGCGCGCCTGGGGCCCACGGTCCATGGCATCACGCTGAACCCGCAGGAGGCCGACGCCTGATTCAGCCCTCCTGCGACGGCTCCGGGGCCGCCGGGGCCAACTGGGCCATCACCAGCCCGTGCAGCAGCTCCGGATCCACGAACTCGTCCTCCTCCGGCGCCCCGCACCGCCAGCTCAGCGGGTAGGTGTTGCCGTCCGGGGCCGGGATGCCCACCCACTCGTCACGCGTGGCCGGCCCGAAGCACTTCGCGCCCGGCGGCCAGTCGTACCCCTCGCTGGCCCCCGGCGGGATCAGGAAGTACGTCCACCGTGCCCCCGCCATCTCCCGCACGACAGGGCCGGGCTCGCCCTCGGTGAGGGTCGCCAGATGCTGGAGCACGGCCTCGCCCCGGACGCCCCGGAGCCGGATGGCGTCGAAGTAGATCCCGGTGAGATGGAGTTGGTGCCCGGCGGCGGGTACCCATTCGGGGTGCTTCTTGCTCGTCATGGCTACGAGCATTCCGCCGACTGCGTAGCGTGACCAGCAGGACACGGTCCACATCGAGGTGATGTGGGGAGGGTGGTGATGGCTGTGGGGACGAGTGGTGAGCTGACGCACGGACGGCGGCTCGTGGGGGAGCTGATCCGTATCCACCGGGTACGGGCCGGGCACACGCAGAAAGCCGCGGCGGATGCGCTGCTGATCTCTGAATCCCTGATGGGAGCGGTCGAACGGGCGGAACGCATCCCCTCGCGGGACCTGCTGATGGACGCCGAGCGGGCGTTCGGGGCGGACGGGGCGCTGGAGGCGTGCTGCGACCTGGTGGACGAGGAGAAGTACCCGCCCAAGTTCCTGGACTGGGCGCGGCTGGAACGGCTCGCGCGGGTCATCAGCGCGTACGAGACGATGCTGGTCCCGGGCCTGCTCCAGACGGAGGCGTACGCGACCGCGCTGTACCGGTCGCGTGTACCGGCGTACTCGGAGGCGGAGATCGTCCGGCACGTCGAAGCACGGCTGGAACGGCAGGCGGTGCTGACGCGCAAGTCACCGCCGCGCATCGGGTACGTCATCGAGGAGTCGGTCCTGGACCGGACGCTGGGCGGCCCGAAGGTGCTCAAGGAGCAGTTGTTGCACGTGCTGGACTGCATCGAGCGGTTCAACCACCTGACGGTTCAGGTGATGCCGTCGAACCAGCACACGCACGCGGGGCTCAACGGGCCCATGCAGTTGATGTCCACGGCGGAAGGCCGCAATCTGCTGTTCGCGGAGGCGCAGGGCGGCGGTAGGTTGATCTCGAAGCCGGAGCAGGTGAGCGACCAGCTCGACCTCTTCGGCATCCTGCGGGCCCAGGCGCTCAACCCCTGGAAGTCGGCGGAGATCATCGAGACGAAGGTGGGACAACTGTGAGCCACGGACCCGGACTGACCTGGTTCAAGTCCAGCTACAGCAACAACGAGGGCGAAGCCTGCATCGAAGTCGCCTACGACTGGCGCAAGTCCAGCTACAGCAGCAATGAGGGCGCTGCCTGCGTCGAGGTCGGCTACAACTGGCACAAGTCCAGCCACAGCGGCGACTTCCAGGACGCCTGCGTCGAGGTCGCCACCTGCCCCCACACCGTCCACGTCCGCGACTCCAAGGTCACCGACGGCCCCACCTTCGCCGTCGCCCCGGCCGCCTGGACCGCGTTCCTGGACCACGCCACCGTCAGCGGGGCCGCACCCCAAGGGTGAGGTGAGCCGGGAGCAGTGTCGTCCGTACGTCCGGCAGCGGGTCCATGTGCTCCACGGTGAAGCGGAGCCGGGTCACGAGGGTCGCCAGGACGGTTGCCAGCTCCAGGTCGGCCAGCGCCTTGCCGACGCACCAGCGGCTGCCGATGCCGTACGGGAGGTACTCCCCGGCAGCCGGCTGGAGCGACGCCCAGCGGTGTGGGCGGAACGCCATGGGCTCGGTGAACACCGGTGCGGTGCGGTGCACGACGTACGGCGAGATCATGACCGCCGCACCCGCCGGTACGCTCCACCCGCCGCAGCTCTGCTCGCCGCTGGCCGTGCGCAGGATCAGCCAGTTGGGCGGCCACAGGCGCAGCGACTCGGCGATCGTCCAGCGCAGGATGTCCGGGGTGGCGGCGCCGCTGCCCGGGTCCACGGCGGCGGCGCACTCCTCGGCGACATCCGGCTCGCGGGCCAGCGCCACCAAGGCCCAGGTGACGGCGGCGGCCGGGACTCGGTAGGAGGCCAGGCCGTTGGAGACCAGCATGCGTACGGTCGCCTCGGCGTCCAGCCCGGCGGCGGCCAGTGAGTCGACGAGCCCGCCCTCGCCCGGCCCGTCACATACCCGTCGCAGCTCCGCCTCCAGGTTCTTCTGCGCGCTGACCGAGCGGCGGTAGCGGGGCAGGAAGCGGCGTATGGCGGGCGGGAAGTGGAACGGGCTGCTGATCAACGGGGTCAGCGCGTTCAGCAGGTCGCCGGTGCGCAGAGCGGCGGATCCGGCGTCGCGGGTGCCGAAGCAGAAGCGGGCGAAGGAGCGGGCGGAGAGCTGTTCCAGTTCGGCGACGGGGTCGGTGACGGAGGAACGGGCCCGCCACCGGTCGCACAGCCGCTCGGTCTCCTCGGCCAGCCAGGCCCGGTGGGCCTCCAGCGCCGGGGGCGACATGCCCTTCTGGGTGGCGCGCCGGCCCCGCATCCACGCTTCGGTGGCCGGGTCGCCGCGCACTCCGCTGACCTCGTCGCGCCGGATGTTGCCGGTGACGAGGAAGTCGGTGTTGGTGCGGCGGAGTACGTCGTGGACGGCGGCCGGGTCGTTCACCAGGACGGTGCCCTTGGTCAGCTCCACCACCGGGCCGTGCCGTTCGACCGAGACCAGGAGATGGCCGAGGCGGTCCTTCTCGTACTGCTCCATCAGCCCGGCCTGTGTCACGCCCGTACGTACCGGGGGCCGGGGCATGGTCTGTTCGGTCAACGTGACGCCCCTGGGTCGGAGGACGGCCCGGCGCCGCCAGGCGGGGCGGGGCCGTCCGT
>NZ_JBHXJG010000210.1:0-12994 GCF_042723425.1 Streptomyces sp. NPDC058375
AGAAAAACTTCCGAGCGGCCGTGTTCGGTCCGACCGCTAGGAGGACAACGAGTCGACGACCACGGAGGCCGCTTCGGCGATCAGCCTGTCGTCCGGCTCCGCGTCCTTCGTGGCGCGGTGCGACAGGATGGCGATCACGATGGGCGCGGAGTCCGCAGGCCACACCACGGCGATGTCGTTGCGGGCTCCGTAGTAGCTGCCGGTCCCGGTCTTGTCGCCCACGACCCAGTTCTTGGGCACACCCGCCCTGATCACCGCGTCCCCGGTGGTGTTGGTCCGCAGCCACGTCGTCAACTGCGCCCGCTCGGGTGCGCGCAGGGCCTTGCCCAGGACGAACGCGCGCAGATCCCCGGCCAGCGCCCGGGGCGTGGAGGTGTCCCTCTTCTCGCCGGGAACCCAGCGGCTCAGCTCCGGCTCCTCCCGGTCCATTCGCGTGACGTCGTCGCCCAGCTCCTCCAGCGAGGCGTCCAGCCCCTTGGGCCCGCCGACGTGGTCGAAGAGGAGGTTGGCCGCGGTGTTGTCGCTGTAGCGCACGGAGGCGTCGCACAGCTCCTTCAGCGTCATGCCGGTGTCCACGTGCTTCTCGGTCACCGGGGAGTTGGCGACCAGGTCCTCGCGGGTGTAGGTCACCCGCTTGTCCATGCCGTCCAGGGAGTAGGTGCTGAGCACGACCGCGGCCTGGAGCGCTTTGAAGGTGGAGTTGTAGGCGAAGCGCGCCCGGTCGTTGTGGGTCACCTCGCGTCCGGTGCCGGTGTCGATCGCGTAGACGCCCAGCCGGGCGTCGAACTTCCGCTCCAGCTTCTTGAAGTCGCCGGTGTGCGGCTTCGGGGCGGCGGCGGAGGCCGACGTGCTCGCGGCGGGCTTGGCGGACGTGGGCGGTGAGGCGGAGTCGCTCTGCCCGCAGGCCGCCAGCGGTACGAGGGACAGCGCGGCGACCAGAGCGGCGACGGCGGTCCTGACGCGGGGGTGATGCATGGGCGAAACCTCCTGGCGCTCCGCTCCGGAGCGCATCGGGGACGGGGCCGCACGGATCCGTCCCGGTACGTGATCATGCCTGCCGAAGCCACCTTCGTCCCCGCCGGTCATGCGGTCCAATACGTTCACGCGCGTTTCCATGCCGAAATCGCATAGGCTCCGGCGCGTGGATCTGGTCGGAGCATGTCGGGCGTTCATCAGCGTCAGTGAGTACGGAGGCTTCACCGACGGGGCGGCCGCCGCGCGGATGTCCCAGTCGGTGGCGAGCCGCCGGGTCGCGGCCCTGGAGGAGCGCTTCGGCGAGCAGCTGTTCGAGCGCACATCGCGGCGGGCGGTGCTCACACCCTTCGGGCGCGACATGCTGCCCGCCGCCAGGCAGCTCGTCCAGGCCGCCGATGTCCTGCTGGACGAGGCCGAAGCCGTCAAGCACAAGCCCTGGCGGCTCGCCGTCCCCGACACCTGTTCCGGCTCCGCCCTGGCCCGCCTGGTCGCCGAAGCGCGTGGGCACGGTGTCCGGCTCGACCTCCGGACCGCCGGGCCGGCGCGCCGCAGGGAACTCCTCCACGCGCACCAGGTGCGCGCCGCCCTGCTCGCCGTGCCCGCGGGGGAGGCGTCCTGGTCCGTGCCGCTCGGGCTGGCCGGGGCTCGGGACAGCGGGGTGCGGCGGATCTACGTCGAGACACTGCGGCTCGGCCGCGCCTCGTCCGGCCCGGCCCGCCGTATCTGGATCCAGCCCGAGGACGACGTGCCGCACATCCGCGACCCGCTGACCCGGCTGCGGGACGCGGCGGGGCTGCGGCCCGCGCAGGTGCTCGCCGCACCCGATCTGACGGCCGCCGCGGCCGAAGTCCTCTGCTCCGAGGACCTGTTGCTGTGCTCCCGGGCCCAGGCGGCGGAACTCGCCCTGGCCTGGCACCCCATCGGCGAGATGACGCCGCGCCGGGGCTACGCTCTCACGGTCGTGGCGGACGGCAACCCCCTGCCCGTGGAAGCGCGCCTGGGCGAGGCCATAGCCCGCTGCCTGAGCGCGGACGACCCGGCCGGTGCCGGGGGAGGGAGGGTGGCATGAACACCGAGACGCTGCTGCGGGACGTGCGCGCCCGGCTGCTCGACGGCGGCCTGCGCGCGTGCCTGCTGGTGCGGGACCTGGACACGGGGGAGGAGCTGGGCATCGAGCCGGACACCGAGCTGCCGTCGGCCTCCCTGGTCAAGGTTCCGCTCGCGCTCGCCACCCTCGAACGCATCCGGCGCGGTGAGCTGGACGGCGCGGCCCTGGTGGACGTGGCGCCCGGGCGCGTCACCACGGCGGGCCCGACCGGCCTCAGCCGCTTCCGGCACCCCGCCCGGATCGCCGTCGACGACCTGCTCTACCTCAGCACCTGCCTGAGCGACGGGACGGCCGCCGACGCGCTGTTCGACCTCACTCCGCCCGCCCGGGTCGGCGACCTCCTCCGGGAAGCCGACCTGCGCGGGATCACGGTCCGGCACCCCACGGAGGAGCTGTTCGACACGCCCGTCGAGCGTTTCGACGCCGACCAGGTGCACCTCGCCCACGCGCTGGCCATCGACGCGGGCACCAGCGGCCGGGGCCACCGGGTGCCCCAGCTCGACACGACCCGCGCCAACACCGGCAGCGCACGCTCCTTCGTCGACCTCCTCCAGGCCGTGTGGATCCCGTCGAAGATCCATCCGGAAGTGGCCGCACGGCTCCGCGACCTCCTGGCCCACAACGTGCTGCGCCATCGGCTGGCCCCCGACTTCAGTTCCGACGCGAGCCGATGGTCCTCCAAGACGGGCACCCTGCTGAATTTGCGGCACGAGATCGGCGTCGTGGAGCACGCCGACGGACAGACCTTCGCCATCGCCGTACTGACCGAGTCGCTGGTCCCGGCGGCCGCACAGCCCGGCGTCGACGCCCTCATGGCCGAGGCCGCCCGGAGCCTGCGCGACCATCTCCGGCAGTTCTAGGAGCGCCCTGGAGCCGCCGATCGGCCACGACCGGCCACGCGCCCCGAGGTGGCCGAAGCGTGAAACATCGCCGAACAGCTGTCAGGTACCTGACGGAAACGGCCGCCGCGCCCCCATACTCGTCGCGACCCCGTCCGCCGCTCAGGGAGTCCCCATGGCCCACCTCACCCGTCGCCGCGCGCTCACGGTCGCCCTCGCCACCGCCGCCGCGGGCATAGCCGTCCCCACCGCGACCGCGGCCGCCGCACCGGCCGGCCCGCGCGGCCCGCGTCCGTTACGCCACGCCCACGCGCACAACGACTACCTCCACCCGCGCCCCCTGCACGACGCGCTCGCCCACGGCTTCACCAGCGTCGAGGCGGACATCTTCCTCGTCGACGGCGAACTGCTCGTCGCCCACGAGCCCGCCACCCTCGACCCCACCCGCACCCTCGCCTCGCTCTACCTCGACCCGCTCGCCGCCCTCGTCCGCGCGGGCCACGGCAGCGTCCACCCGCACCACCGGGCCCCGCTCCAGCTCCTCATCGACATCAAGGCCGACGGCGTCGCCGCCTACCAGGAGCTGGACCGGCAACTGAACCGCCACCACCGCATGCTCACCCGCTACCAGCACGGCCGCGTCGTCCCCAAAGCCGTCACCGTCGTCATCTCCGGCGACCGCGCCGCCCGCGCCCCGATGGAGGCCCAGCACACCCGCCTCGCCTTCTACGACGGCCGCATCGACGACCTGGGCGCCGGGGCCCCGGCTTCCTTCGCCCCGCTCGTCAGCGCCAACTGGACGCAGACCTTCGGCTGGCTCGGCGCGGGCCCCATCCCCCGCGCCGAACGCGACCGGCTCCGCACCCTCGTCGCCACCGCCCACCGCGAAGGCCGCCGCATCCGCTTCTGGGCCACCCCGGACCTGCCGGGCCCCGAACGCGAGGCCGTCTGGACCGAACTGCTCGCCGCCGGGGTCGACCACCTCAACACCGACGACCTGGCAGGGCTCGAAAGCTTCCTGCGCGCCCGGCGGAACACCGCTGCGACCCCGTAACGCGCGACCTGTCGGAAGTACCCGTTCGGCCCACACGCCAGTGCGCCGAACGGCCCCTCCGCTGCGCCACACTGGCGGCCGAAAGCCGCAAATCAGGCGCGGCGGAGGAGGTTGGTCATGGCCATTTCGATCTCACTGGTGCTGCTCCTGGTGATCCTCGCGGCGATCTTTCTGCGCAACGGCGGACTGAAGGTCTCGCACGCCCTGGTCTGCCTCCTGCTGGGCTTCTTCCTGGCCGGTACGAGCATGGCGCCGACCATCCACGACGGCGTCGGGGCCACCGCCGACCTGGTCAGCAGCCTGCACCCCTGACGACTCCCCCCGCCGGCCCCGGACGAGGGGACCGTCCGCACGCGCGCCGGGCATCCCGCACAATGGGCAGATGTCTTTTCCGCCCTCCGGCCGGCACTCGGGCGCCGCGCACCACGAGTACTGCAACACCGGCCTGTGCTGCCGGTGCCAGATGCGGACCTGGACGACCAAAGCGGGCAACGAACGGCTCTGCGGGCCGTGCGCGGCTTGCTGCCACGAGTGCGGCCGGGCCCCCGCGCCCCATCTGGACGGCCTCGACGGCGGGCTGTGCGCCGAGTGCCGCGGACTGTGCGGCCGCTGCCACGCACCCCGGCGCCCCGACGGCTCCTGCTCCTGCGACCGCTGGCGGGAGAACGCCCGGAGCAACCCCCGCGGCTATGTCCTCCAGGCCCTGCCGCACCAACTCCTCCAGGCCCTCGGGGGCAGGGTGCCCAGCACCGTCCACGACCTCATCCACCAGGAGATCGCCGTCCGCAGTGCCGCCCAGCTCCGCGAGCGCATCGAACGGCGCTGGAACCTGCGCTGGGCCCACGCGCTCGGTGAGCTGGACGAGGACGGCCGCCGCCGGTGGAGCGCCCAGGACATCGCCGAACAGCTCCTGCGGCCCGGCTCCTGCACCGACCCGCTCTGCGAGGACGGCTACCACCTCACGACCGACGCCCCGTGCGCCCACTGCCGGCAGCCGCTGCACCGCTTCGTCACCTCGGTCGCCGACCACACGGCTACCACGGAGCACGCACGCTCCACCGCCGCGGAGATCCGCCGGGCCATGAAGGACAACCGCTCCCGCCCGAAGCGTCCGCAGCGCTGAGCGGAACCCCCCGGCCCGGGCATGTTGCGGCAACGTGTCGGACCCACGAAACCCTCCTCGTTTCCATGGACGCGGACGCGGCGGGCAGCGGCACCCACCCGTACGCCGGACCGCTCGGCCGGAACCCCGAGGCGGCCAGCGAGAAGATCACCCCGTCGGCGGCGAGTGCGCCACCGCGACCTTCGACGCGGCCGGCCGGCTGATCACGGTCTGCGGAACGTTAACCGACAACTCGCTGATCAGCCGGGGCGCCGCCCGACGGGCGGCACGCTTCCTCATCCGTTCCCGTCCACCAGCCGTGAACGGATGAGGAAGCGCACCCCCTCCGGAGCCTCCAGCGAGAATCCGCTGCCCCGGCCCTCCACCACGTCCACGATCAGCCGGGTGTGGGCCCACACCTCGTACTGGCTCCGCGACATCCAGAACGGCACGCTCCCGGGCATCCCTTCGACGGTGAGCTCCGCGAGCAGCACATCGGCGTCCCCGGTACGGAAATCACCTGCCGGATAGCACATCGGCGCGCTGCCGTCGCAGCAGCCGCCCGACTGATGGAACATCAACGGGCCGTGGTCCGCCCGCAGTCGGCGCAGCAGAACGGCCGCGGCGCGAGTCAGTTCGACGGCGGGCGATTTCGGGTCACACTCCATGGACCTGCCCCTTTCCGGCCGTGGCGACACTGCGACAACCGGACGCAAGTCAACTCGACCGGACGTTGCGACCGGGTTGCACGGCCTATGCTCGCGCCCATGGAGCAACGGGAAGTCGTGAAGCGCGTGATCGGCATCCTCACAGAGGCGCGCGAAATGCAGCGCCTGCTGGAGGCGGACCTCGAACGGGAAGATCTGGACGCGGGAGCGGGCGCCGTCACCGCCCTGCTGAACGAGACGATGCCCCACATCGCCATCCCCGACGACTTCTCCGTCGAGGAGGTGGTCACCGTCGTCGGGCGCGAGGTCGGCGGCGCGGTCGAACAGCTCGTGAGCGCCTTCACCCTCGCGTTCACGATGCTCGCCCAGGTCCACGACTCCGGGCAGACCGACGTGTCGTCGGCCGACGTCCTCCAGGACCTCGCGCTGCGGGTCGAGGGCGGCGGGCCGGACGAGGACGATGATCCACTGCTGTAGCCCCCGCCTCGGCCCCTGCGTTCTGCCGCGCGGGTATGCATAGTGGAGGGAGAAGCGCATATCTCCCTCGCGGCATGGAGGCAGCTGTGGGAAAGAGCACCGAGATAGCCCGCGCCAAGGCGCGGAGACTCAAAGGCATGATCAAGGAATCGGACGGCATCGCCCTCGAGGACGAGCGGCTGAAGGCCGAGGGCAGGAAGGAACAGGCCGAGGCCCGCCGCGAGGAGGCCCTGGCACGCGCGGCGCGGGGCGCCTCCGACCGCTGAGAGCAGCGAGGCGCCCGGGCCGTCGCGCACGGCACGGGCGCCTTCGCGAACCGCCCGGCGTTCTCGGGAGCTGCGCGTGCGGCGCTCGCGGGACTCACTTCGGGATCTGCGTACGGCGTCGTGGGGCCTACGTCGGGACCTGGTACGGCGTCGGCGTCGTGGGGCCTACGTCGGGACCTGGTACGGCGTCGGCGTGGTGGGGCCTACGTCGGGACCTGGTACGGCGGGCGTCTCGCGGGGCCTACTGGGAACAGCGTCGGCGTCTCGCGCGGGGCTTACTTCCGGGCCCGGGCCGCCTCCTGGACCCTCTCGACGGCCTCCCGGTCGAGGGCCGCCCTGACCAGCGCCGCGGCGAACGCGGCCCGGTCCCGGTCGCGCGCCACCTCGGACAGCCTGGCGGGGGAGGTGGGCAGACCGAGCCGCTCGGCGCCCTGGAGCCCCTTCGCACCGACCCAGAACCCGGTCTCCGGCCACACGGCCTGCACCTCGCGTACGAAGATGTCGGCCCCGGCGGGACCGATCCCCTGGACGCGCCGCAGGCCCGCCCGCAGCGCCTCCCCGTCGCCGTCCGCCTCCGCGCGCAGTCGGCGCAGGTCGCCCTTCCACACGTCGAGGACGAGGCGCGCCCCCTCCCCGAGCTGGGTGGAGGTCCGCTCGTCGTAGCGGCGGTAGCCGCCCTCACCCAGCGCGTCCACGCGCTGCTGCCAGGTCGCGTCCGCCATCCGGCGCGGGGTGCGCATCCCGTCCGCGAACAGCGCCCGCGCGGCGGCCACGGCGACCGAGGCGCGGATCCGGGCGCTCAGCAGATGGCTCAGCACCAGGAGCTGGTAGAGCGGCTGCGGAGTGTCGCGCAGCCGGATCCCCGCCTCCGCCGCATACGTCCGCCCGTACTCCTCCAGCAGCGCGTCGGTGATCCGGCGTGCCGATGCGGACACCTCGCCGCTCATCCGTAACCGAAGATCCGGGCGAGGAAGAATCCGGCGACCACGAGCGCTCCCAGCACGATCAGAGCGGTCCAGACGCCCGGGTGCTCCCACAGCCCTCCGTCCGCCCGTTCCTCGTGGGCCTCGCCGATGGAGCCCTCGGCCGGCGGTGTCTCTCCTGGGGGATTCAGTAGAACAGCCATGACTCCAGGGTCTCTCCGACCGCGGCTCCGCGCACGCCGTCCGGGTTTCGCCCCGGCCCAGGGGGCCGTACGGCGGAGCCCGGACCGGGGGAGCGCTGCGCCGAGCGGAATCGGGGCACCGTCAAGGAATGCCCCGAGTCTCCGCCCCCGTCGTCGTCAAACTCGTGCAGCGCACCACCGAACCCGCCGGGGTGCAGACGCTGCGCTCGACGGCGGCCGCCGTCATCGCCTACTCCGTGGCCGTCTGGTTTCTGCCCGAACCGGCCCCGCTGACCGCACCCCTCACCGCGCTCCTGGTCGTCCAGGTGACCCTCTACGCGACCCTCACCACGGGCATCCGCAGAGTGAACTCGGTCATCGTCGGCGTCCTCATCGCCATCGGCTTCAGCTCCCTGGTGGGGCTGAGCTGGTGGAGCCTCGGCCTCACCATCTTCACCTCGCTGCTGATCGGGCGGCTGGTCCGGGTCAACGAGTTCGTGCCCGAGGTGGCGATCAGCGCGATGCTCGTCCTCGGCGTCTCGCAGGTCGCCGACACCGCCTGGGACCGGGTGTGGGAGACGCTGATCGGCGCGGTCGTCGGCCTTCTGTTCAACCTGCTCCTCGCCCCGCCCGTCTGGGTCGACTCGGCCGGCTCCTCCATCGGGTCGCTGGCCGCCCGGATGGGCACGATGCTGCGCAGCATGGGCGAGGAGGTCGTGGGGAACAACCCCGTGTCCCGGGCCGCCGCCCGCCTCCACGAGGCCCGCAAACTCGACCACGACATCGTGGAGGTCGACGCCTCCCTGCGCCAGGCGGAGGAAAGTCTCACCCTCAACCCCAGGGTGAGACAGGGGCTGCTCCACCGGGTCGTCCTGCGCACCGGGCTCGACACGCTGGAGATCTGCGCCGTCGTCCTGCGCGTCCTGTCCCGCACCCTCACCGACCTGGCGAAGGCCCGTACCGAGGAATCCCTGTTCCCGGCCGACGTGACGGAACTGCTCCAGGAACTCTTCGGCCACCTCGCGGAGGCGATCGAGAGCTTCGCCCTCCTGGTCACGACCCAGCTCGCCGCCGACGCGGAGGCGGCGGAGGACAGACTCTCCGACGCGCTCGCCCGCAGCCGCGCCACCCGCGACCTGGTGGCCGACCTGCTGCTGGAGGACGTCCAGGAGCACCCGCGCCAGTGGCAGCTGCACGGCGCCCTGCTCGCCGAGATCGACCGGGTGCTGGCCGAACTCGACATCGAAGAACGCACCCAACGGCTCGGCGAGGAGCTGGACCGCCGCGCGGCGGAGGCGCACGCGCGCCACCCCCGGCTGCGCGCGCTTCTGCGGCGGCTGGGCCGGCAGCCCGCCTGACCGCCCGCGCCCGCCGCGGCACCGCCGATTGCGGCGATCCGGCCCCGGCCGCGCGGGATGCGCAGGCGGCCGGTCGCTGGTTCGCTGGGGGCAGAGATCCCGTACCCGGCGTCCAAGGAGTGGTGATGAGCGGTTCGGACGAACCCGCCGACCTGGCTCGGCAGATGCGTGAGAAGGCCCAGCAGCTCCACGAGGAGGCAGAGCGCGCGAGCGATCCGCAGGAGCGTGAGCGGCTGGAGAAGAAGTCCCGGACGATCCGGGACCGGAGCGAGCAGCAGAGCGCCATGGAGGCCGGCGACATCTACCCCGAGACGTAGCCCCGCCGACGCCTGCCCACCCCGCCCGCCTCCGGAGAACGTACACCTCCGGGGGCGGGTGCGTGCGGCGCCTAAGGGGTCGGGCCGGCCCGTGCGGTGTCACGGAAGCGGCCGGGTGCGGGTCAGCCGGCCCACTCCAGGAGCCGTTCCGCGCTCCAGGTCGTCACCACCCGGTCCGCCGGCACCCCGCACTCCTCGGCGCGGGCGCACCCCGACCGCTGCCAGTCGAGCTGGCCCGGGGCGTGCGCGTCCGTGTCGATCGCGAAGAGCGTCCCCGCCGCGACGGCCGTACGCAGCAGCCGCAGGGGCGGATCCCGCCGCTCCGGACGGCAGTTGATCTCCACCGCCGTCCCGGCCTCGGCGCAGGCCGCGAAGACCCGCTCCGCGTCGAACCGCGACTCGGGGCGGCCCCGCCCGTCCAGCAGGCGTCCCGTGCAGTGGCCGAGCACATTCGCCTGCGGATGGCGCACCGCCGCCTCCAGCCGCCGTGTCATCGGGGCCGGGTCCATCCGCAGCTTGGAGTGGACGGAGACCACCACCACGTCGAGCTGTTCCAGCAGCTCGTCCTCCTGGTCGAGCGAGCCGTCCGGCAGGATGTCGCACTCGATCCCCGTCAGCAGCCGGAACGGGGCCCACTCCTCGTTGAGCCGCGCCACCACCTCCAGCTGCTCCCGCAGCCGGTCCGGCGACAGGCCGCGCGCCACCGTCAGCCGGGGCGAGTGATCGGTGAGGACGGCCCACGCGTGACCCAGCTCCACGGCGGTCCGGCCCATCTCCTCGATCGGGCTGCCGCCGTCCGACCAGTCCGAGTGCAGGTGGCAGTCCCCGGTCAGCCGGGCGAAGAGGTCCTGGCCCCCCTCGGCGGGCGGCTCCGCCGCGGCTTCCGCCTCCAACCGGTCCAGATAGCCGGGCGTCCTTCCGGCCAGGGCCTCGCGGATCACCTCGGCCGTCCGCGGCCCGATGCCGGGGACGCGCTCCAGGGATTTCGCGGCCACCCGGTCGGCGGCCTCCCCGGGGGCCATCGCGTCCACCGCGGCGGCGGCCGTACGGAAGGCCTTCACGCGGTACGTGGCGGCCTGCGAGCGTTCCAGCAGGAAGGCGATCCGCCGCAGGGCGGTGACGGGATCCATCTCCACCTCCACCTCCACCAGGAGCGTCTGCGGCCGGTACCGGTCCGCCGGGCACGCCGCCCGCCCCACCAGCATGAGCGCACCCGGCCCCGCCCGCCGCTTCAGGACACGGACTCCCCGGCGGCCTCCGTCTCCCCTACGGTCTCCGCCTCGCCCTCGGCCCCCGCCTCCGTGTCGGCCTCGGCGGACACCCAGCGGCGGTCGGCCGTGTCGTAGTCGAGCACGGGCCGCCCGCCCACTCCGCTCGTACGGAACGGCCGCCCGCCGTCGTCGATGCGCACCGTGCCGGACCGGCCGCCGCTGCTCCAGCTCAGCTCAGCGAACCAGTCGCAGTCGCAGCCGATCGTGCGGCCGGTGATCAGGAAGACCTCGGGATCGGTGACCGAGACGCGGTACGGGAAGGCGACCGCCTCGATGGCCTCACCCGAGTCGTTGCCCGCGACCGACCGGGCAACGGGGCGGGGGACGTCGAGATCCACGTCGAACATCCTCGGCGTGAGGGAGCCTCCGCAGCCGGAGCTCATCCGGTAGACCCGGCCCTGCGCCGGTGAGCGGCGCTCGACCACCCGGATCCGAAGGGATTCCAGCACCACGGCACGCTCGTCCCGGCCCTGCAAGGTGATCCGGACACCGGTCTCGCCCGCGTGCACCGCCCCGAGCGCTCCCGCCCAAGGGGCCGCGTCGGCCTCCACCGGGGGCGGCGGTACGGCGGCGGGCGCCCGGTCGACGAGATAGGCGTGGTCGCAGCCGTTCTTCCAGATGTGGTCGTCACCGGTCCAGGTGAACGGAACCCGCCCGGATTCCGGGGACGACGAGGGCCCGGACGCCCGGGGGAGCGTCTCGTCGCGCGGCCCGACGCCGGGTGAGGTGGTCGGCCGGGGGCTGCCGGACGGCGTTCCCCGCCGGGATCCGTGCGCCGTGCCCTGCGGTTTCCCGGGCGTGGGGGAGGCGGAGGGCTCCGGGGCGTCGGCCGGAGGCCCGTCCGGCTGTTGGGCCACCGCCGGCCGCCGGTCGGGCCCCGAGGACCACGGCCGTCCGAAGACCGCGACCAGGGCGAGGACGAGGACCGCGGCGGCGAGGACGCCGAGCCCCTGCCCGTACCGCCGCTTCCGACGCCACCGGAGCACCGGCCTCCCGGAACCCCGCCACCCGGTCACGTCCGACTGCTCGGAGCCGGCGGCGGGGTCGGGCACACGTACGGGTACGGAGCCGGCGGACGGCACCGGGCACGACGTCTCCTCCTGGGGCGGCCCGGAGGCCACGGGCGCCGACGCCCCGGCCACAGCCCCGTCCGCCGCCGGCCCGGCCCCGGTCTCCTCCGTCCCCGCCGCATCCACCACCCCCTGCCGGTCGAGGCGTTCGTCGTCGGCCAGGAGCCACAGGCGGTGCAGCGCCTCCCGCTCCCCGGGCGGTGCTCCGCACAACCGGGCCAGCCGCTCCACCGGGGCGAACTCCGCGGGCACCGTCCGCCCCGTGCAGTACCGGTGCAGCGTCGAGCCGCTGACCCCGATACGGCGGGCCAGCGACGCGTACGTCCGGCCCGACCCCTCCCGCAGCGCGCTCAGCCGCTCCGCCAGCACCGCCCGTGCCGCCCCCTCGGCGTCACCCGACACGCTCGACCTCCCCCGCCGCCGTTCCAGGGCGTTCCAGCCCTCCGAGAACACCCACGTCACCGGGGGTGGGACGGTTCCAGCCCGGCGGGAAGCCGTGTCGCGCTTGTCCGGGTCCGGGGCGGCGGCCCAGGCTGGTGCCGTTCCCGGACCGCCGCCGTACGCCCCACACCGGGCTCCGTACGCCTCGGCGCGACGCCTCACGACCACCACCTGACCGCACCACCGGGACCACGGGCACCACCACCGACCGCACCACCCGAAACGGGGAAACTCACCATGCGTACCGTCCGCACCGCCCTCCTGACCGTCATGGCCGCCGGCCTGACCGCCACCGCCCTCGCCCAGGTGCCAGCCGCCGCGGCCCCGGCCCCCGCCCCGCCGAAGTTCCTGAGCGCGGGCCGGCTGCCCGCGTCCCACACCCCCTGGACAGCCGGCCCGGTACGCCAGGGAGTGCCCGATGAGGGGTCCGTGTGCACCGCCGGAATCGCCCCGGCGGCCGGCACCCGCCACCGGGACTTCCGCACCGAACTGGACACCCACGCCCGCCAGACCACCACGGTCGCCGCCACCACCGCCCAGGCCAGGAAGCTCGCCGCCGAACTGCGGAGCGCCCTGGAGACCTGCCTCGACCGGCTGAAGGAGCAGGACCCCGGCCTGGAGGGGGAGGCGTTCTACCAGGGCCGGATCGACGTCGAGGAAGGCGCGCACGTCTACAGCATCGACACGTCCTACCCGGAGGTCGGCTCCACCGACATCGGGCTGTTCTCCGTGGGCCGCGACGGCCGGACGGTGACCGTCGTCGAGTGGGGGCAGCTGGGCGAGCTGGACGGCGCACCGCTGGAGGGGTTCAAGAAGACGACCCGCACGGCCGTCGCCAAGCTGTACTGATCCCGCCTCCGGCGTCCGGCCGCCACACGGGAGCGGCCGGTCGCCCGAGGTGCGGCTGTCTCTTATAAACAAAAGACGCAGCCCACCACAACAG
>NZ_JBHXJG010000211.1:0-12987 GCF_042723425.1 Streptomyces sp. NPDC058375
GCCGCGTACTACGCGGCCATCTCCGAGGGCGGCTTCGGACTCCTGATCACCGAGGGGACCTACACCGACACCGCGTTCAGCCAGGGATATCTGCACCAGCCCGGTATGACGGACGAGGCGCAGTCCGCCGCCTGGCGGCCCGTCGTCGAGGCGGCGCACGACGCGGGGGCGCGGATCGTCCTCCAGCTGATGCACCCGGCGCCGACTACCTGCATCTCGCGGGCAGCGGCCGGGACTGGACCCCGGACGACCCGACCCTTCCCGGGCTCGCCCGTACGGTCACCGGGCTTCCCGTGATCGCCAACGGCGGGCTGCACCGGGAAGCGGTGGCCCGGCGCGTCCTGGACGAGGGGCACGCCGATGTCCTGGCGATCGGGACCGCCGCCCTGGCCAATCCCGGCCTGCCGGGCGTCGTGGCCGCGGGTGGGGCTCAGGCCCCGTTCGACCCGCAACTGCTGGAACCGCTGGCCACCTTGGACAACGCCCGCGCGCACGCACACGCTTGACAGTTTTTACTTGCACATGCAAGATTAGTACCCACGGAACGGATCGCCGACGGTGATCTGCGTGAGCATTCAGTTGCATGTGCAGGCAAGCAATCGATGAAGTCACTCGGGAGACGAACCGCTCATGCGTACTCAGGAAAGCGAACTGCTGGGCTTCGCCCACGAAGCGATCCGGCTCAGCCGTGAGCATGTCGCCCAGGGCGGCATCCCCTTCTCCGGGGTGGTCGTCGGCAACGGACGGGTCCTCGGGACCGGCTTCAACCGGGTCCGCGAGGACAACGACCCGACCGCGCACGCCGAGGTCGTGGCCCTCCGGGAGGCCACCACCCGGCACGGGATCCGCGCCGTGGCCGGGGCCACCCTGATCGCCTCCGGCGAACCCTGCGCCCTCTGCTACCTCGCGGCGCGGTACGCCGGCGTCGGCCACATCGTGCACGCCGCCGACCGCAGGACCGCCGCCCGGTACGGCTTCGACTACACGAGCACGTACTCCCTCTTCGCCCAGGATCCGGCGGACTGGCCGCTCAAGGTCACGGCGCTGCAACTCCCCGAAGCGGAGGAGCCGTTCCAGGACTTCCTCACGCAGAGCCGGGCCGGCTGACGGCCGCTGACGACCGGGGCCCACCGCGCCTCGCGCGCCCCAGCTCCTCGTCACCTCGTCACCTCGTCACTCTCCTCGTTCATTCACCGCTCGGAAGGACCTCCCATGCACTGGCTCTACCTCGCCATCGCCGTCGCCTTCGAAATCCTCGTCGCCATCGCCGCCGGAAAGGCCGAGGGCTTCAAGAACCGCAAGTGGACCTCCATCACCCTGGCCAGCGGCGCCGCCGCGACCTTCTTCCTCAGCAAGTCGCTGCTGACCTTCGACGTCGGCGTCGGCTACGCCCTGTGGACGTCCGTCGCGGGCGTCGGCATCACCATCCTCGGCGCGCTGTTCTTCGGCCAGCGCCTGAACTGGAACAAGGCGATCGGCATCGTCCTCGTCATCGGTGGCGTCGTCGGCCTGCAGCTGAGCGGCTCCGCCTGAGCCCGGAGCCGGCTCCCGGCCGCCCCGCCCTGTCCGCAACGCATGCGGCGCACCCCGCACACCACCTCACGACACCCTTGAGAGAGGACCCACCTCCCATGTCCAACGCAGCCAAGAGCTCCACCAACGCCTGGCTCTCGCTCCTGCTCGCCGGAGTCTTCGAGATCGGCTACGCGCTCGCCGTCGGCGGCAGCGAAGGCTTCACCGTCCTGACCTGGTCCCTGGTCGCCGTGGTGTTCTTCCTGCTGACGCTCTACGCACTGAGTCTCGCCCTGCGCACCATCGACGTGAGCATCGGCTACGCCGTCTGGGCGGGCATCGGCGCGGTCGGAGCGGCTGTTCTCGGCCCGCTCTTCTTCGACGAGACGCTCACCGTGGCCAAGGGCGCCTGGCTGGCCGTCATCATCGTCGGCGTCATCTGGCTGAAGCTCGCCGACCGGACGAAGCCCTCGGAGGCCGTCACCCCGGGCCAGGCGCCCGAGCGCCTGGCGGACCGGCCCACCGCGGTCCAGGTCTGACGCTCCTCGACGGTACGCCCCCGGCGCCCGCCACCCCTTCCTCCCGGGGCGGCGGGCGCCGGGGGCGTAGGCGTACCCGCTACTTCGCGGTCCGGCCGCCGTCCACCGCGAGGGCGGCCCCGGTGGTGCAACCCTCCGTAGATGCCCGCGAAGGTTGCCGATCTTGGGGGCTGAATCGCCTGCCTCTGTCCTGAGCCGTGACGTGAAGCCGGTCCAGTCGCAGGTACACCAGTGGTAGGTGTACAGGCCTCGGTGGCTTTTACTTACATGGTCGAGCATGTGAATTCGGAGGTGAGGTGATCCAGGTCACTGTCCCCGCCTCGGGAAAGAAGCCCGAACATGCAAAAGACGGCGGGGGGTCCGGGTCGCCCCGGATGCCTCCCGCCGTCTGCCGTCTGCCGTCTGCCGCGATCGTGTCAGGCGGCGCTGCGCAGCGCCTGCACCGCCCGGGCGAGCTGGTCGTCGGCGCTCGCGGTGTTGAGGGCCGAGCTGAGCACGTCGGCGTACGTGGCGCGGGCGTCCTGGTAGCGCTTGCGCCCTTCCTCGGTGATGACGGCGAAGACGCCGCGCTTGTCGTCGGCGCAGTTGTCCTTGTAGGCGTACCCGGCACTGTCGAGGCGTCCCACCAGGCGGGTCACCGAGCTCTGGCCCAGACCGATGTGGTCCGCGAGCTCCTGCATCCGGCACTCGCCCTTCTCGGCCTGGGTGAGCACCTCCAGGGCCCGGTACTCGGACAGGCCGACGCCGTAG
The DNA here is from genome assembly GCF_042723425.1 of Streptomyces sp. NPDC058375. Classification (NCBI taxonomy): domain Bacteria; kingdom Bacillati; phylum Actinomycetota; class Actinomycetes; order Kitasatosporales; family Streptomycetaceae; genus Streptomyces; species Streptomyces sp. NPDC058375. Next base: position 2,802 of record NZ_JBHXJG010000211.1, read on the forward strand.
CGGCGCTGCAGTGCGTGGGCGAGCTGGCGCTCCACGAAGGCGTGCAGGCCGAGGACGGACTCCCACATGGCCTGATCGGAGGCGGCGCGTGGCTGCTGCTGGATCGTCATGGAACGGCTCCCCTTCTCGACTGCGATGAAAACAAGATACATGCCCATGCAATCATCTGGGGGGTGCTGAGGCTGCGGAAGCGGCTCCCGTCGCTATCTACTTGTATAGGCAAGAAATGGGGTCAGTGGGTGACGCCGCCCTCCAGGGTGCTGTAGGCGTAGGCGGCCGAGACGAGGGTCATGTGGCGGTGCCAGCCGGGGAAGGAGCGGCCCTCGAAGTCGAGGAGGCTGAAGTCCTCGCCCATCCGCTCGACCGCGGCGCGGGCGCCCCGGGGGGAACGGGCCGGCTCCAGCAGTTCGGCCGGGTGGCGGTCGGTGATGTTGGTGAGCCAGATCCGGCCCGGGCGGCCGCTGCCCGCGTCCCACTCGGCGGGCAGCCGTCCAGCTCCGCCCGTGTGCGCGCCGTCCGGGCGCAATCCGCGCACCGGGATGTCGTACGAGACGACCTGCCGGCCCGGCCCCGCCGGATGCCGCGTACGGCACGACGTCGTCGAGTCCGCAGCGCGTGAACAGCGCCACCTCGGCGGCCATCGCCGCCGCCTCGTGCACGGCTTCGGCGGCGCGGGCCTCCTGGACGGTGACGACGGGCAGCCCCAGCATGCGGATCTTTCCCGCCCAGACCTGCTCGGTCAGCGCCCCCCAGCTCTCCTCCAGCGGTACGCCGGGATCGACGCGGCGCAGCAGGTAGAGGTCGATGTGGTCCACGTGCAGCCGCCGCAGGCTCTCGTCGACCGCGTCCCTCGGCGCCTGCGGTCCGCCCGCGGGCCGCAGCCCGCCGTCCGCGTCGCCGAGCAGGCCGCCGCCGGTGCACAGCACGACCTCGTCCCGACGGCCGCGGATGGCCTCGCCGATCAGCCGTTCGTTCTCCCCGGCCGCGTAGGCGCCGGCCGCTCGACGAGGTTGACCCCGAGGTCCACCGCTTCCCGGACCAGCGATACGGCCTTGGTCCGGTCCCTCAGGGCCGGGGCGTAGCGGTACGAGAGGCCCATCGCGCCCAGCCCCAGCCGGCCGACGACCGGCCCGTCCCTGCCCAGTGTTGTGGTCCGCATCCCGCGAGATTCCCTTCGCCACAGATCTCCACAGAGGAGAGCGACCACTCCATGGCACCAGCAGGCGTTGCCAAAGCCCAGGTTCCCGTTGCTACTTGCCGACCTCGGACGACTTCGGGAAGTCCGCGCGGGCCCGGCCTGATCCAAACGGGAGGCCTTAAGGGCGCGGCGCGGTGATGCGGGCGATCGCCTCGACCGTGAGGGCGCGCTCGTGGGGCTCGGTCTCCAGGGCGCGGTGGATGGATAGGCCCTCGATGAGCGCGTCGAGCCGGCGGGCGGTGGCCGGGTCGAAGTGCCACTCCAGGGCGCGGCGGCTGCGGCCCATCCAGGTGCGGGTGAGCTGGCGGTAGGCGGGGCGGCGGGCGGCGAGGGTGTAGAGCTCGTGGGTGAGGATCAGCTCGCGCTGGTTGCCGCCGGAGAGGTGGTGGACGAGGTCGGCGACGGCCTCGCGGGCCTCGTCGGGGGTGGTGGCCGCGCCGAGCCGCTCCTCGAAGACGGCGACGATCGTGTCGGAGAACCGGGTGAACGCCTCGTGCAGCAGCTCGTCCATGCCGGAGAAGTGGTACGTCATCGAGCCCAGCGGCACGCCCGCGCGGGCGGCGACCTTGCGGTGCGAGACGCCCGCGACGCCCTCGTCGACGATGAGGTCGAGCGCCGCGTCGATGATGCGGTCCCGCCGCTCGGGGTCGGTGCGCCCGGTCGCCACGCGGTGCCTCCTCGGGGTCGGCCTGGGATGGGCCTGGGATGGCCCTGGGGATCGGCCTCGGAAGGCTCGGTTTTCCTCGCAGCATAGAACGAGGGCAGGGAGTGTACGGACGTACGCTTCAGGCGTACGCTCGTCACCCATGAAGAACCCGCAGGTCATGGACGCCACCACCCGCCGCTGGCGCGCGGCGCTCTTTCTCTTCATGCTCGCCACCGGGGTGAGCATGGCGTCCTGGGTGGCCAGGACCCCGGCCGTCCGGGACGCGCTGGAGGTGTCCACGGGATCGATGGGGCTGGTGCTGTTCGGGCTCTCGATCGGTTCGATGGCGGGGGTGCTGGTCTCCGGCGGGCTGGTGCGCAAACACGGCGGGCGGCTGGTGATCACCCTCGGGGCGGTGCTGCTGGTGGCCGGGCTGCTGGTGATCGCCGGGGGCGCGGCGCTGGAGGTGTCCGGCGGGGTGTTCGGCGGCCTCGCGCTGTTCGGGGCCGGCATGGGCCTGGCGGAGGTGGCGTTCAACATCGAGGGCGCGGCCGTCGAACGGACGGTGGGCCGCCCGGTCCTGCCGGTGCTGCACGGCTGCTTCAGCCTGGGGACGGTGGTGGGCGCGCTGCTGGGGATGGGGCTGACGGCGGTGGGTTTCCCGGTCGGCTGGCACCTGGCGGCGGTCGCCGTCGCGGTCGCGGCGGCCGGGGCCTGGACCGTACGGGCGGTTCCGGCGGGGACGGGTCGGGAGCCGGCGGAAACCGGTGACGGCGGGCGGACCGGTGAGGGCGGGCGGACCGGAGGGCTGCGGGCGCAGGTGGCGGTCTGGCGGGACCGGCGGCTGGTGCTGATCGGCCTGATCGTGCTGGCCATGGCCTTCGCGGAGGGCTCTGCCAACGACTGGCTGCCGCTGCTGATGGTGGACGGCCACGGGACGAGCGCTACGGCCGGTTCGCTGACGTTCATGCTGTTCGCGGCGGCGATGACGACGGGCCGGTTCACGGGCGGCCCGCTGCTGGTGCGGTACGGCCCGGCGGCCGTGGTCCGGGCCAGCGCGGTGGTGGCGGCGGTCGGCGTGGCCCTGGTGATCTTCTCCGACAGCGCGCTGCTCGCCGGGGCGGCGGTGGTGCTGTGGGGCCTCGGCGCCTCGCTCGGCTTTCCCGTCACGATCTCGGCGGCGGGGGAGGGCGCGAGGCCGGTGGACGCCTCGGCCCGGGTCGCGGCGGTCTCGACGGCGGGCTACGCGGCGTTCCTGGTCGGACCGCCGTCGCTGGGCTTCCTGGCCGACCATGTGGGGCTGCGGAACGCGATGCTGGTGGTGCTCCTGCTGCTGGGCGGCGCGGCGCTGATCACCGGGGCGCTGCGGCGGCGGACGGCCTCCCCGGCGGCCGAAGTGCCCGCCGCTCAGTCGGACTTGGTGTAGATCAGGCTCTCGCCGGTCCCGGTCGTGGTGCGGCGCAGGCTGCCGTCCGGGAGGAGGACCAGTTCGGTGGGCTTCCCGGGCGTGCAGGAGGAGGCCGGGCGGCCGGAGGACACCGTGGAGGGTCCGATGCGGACCGGTCCGTCCCCGGCGGCCGGTCCGGCGAGGGGGGCCGTGAACTCGCAGTGGTACGTGGACCCGGATTCGAGGGGCCCCTCGGCGGTGAGGGCGAGGACCTGGTCGCCCACGTCACCCTGCCGGATGGTCAACGTCCGGGTGGAGGAGCCCTGTTCGCCGGGTATGGAGCCGGACCAGGTCCCCAGGAACCCTTCGGGAACGCCCCCTTCGTCGCGTCCCTGCCCGCCTCCGTCGGCCTGGGCGGAGGCCGACGGGCCGGGGGATGCGGTCTTCCCCGTGCCGTCGCCGTTCATGAACGCGTACACCGATCCGCCCGCCCCTATCGCCACGGCCACGGCGACGGCGATGAGCGCGGCGGTGGCCCCGGCGGAGCGGCGCTCGCGGGCTGGCGGGGGAGGTGTGGGCGCGAAGTAGGCCGGGGGGAGGGGGTGTTCGGAGGCGGGGCCGTAGGGCGGCCGCGGGGTGTGGTGGGGAGTGGCGGGGCCGGCGTACGGCGGGTGGTGCGGGCTGTACGGGTGGGGCGGCGCGTACGCGTGGGGCGGCAGGGCGGTTTCGGTCGGGGCGGCGGGGGCGACGGAGGGTGCCGGGGCCGCCGGTATGGAGGCGGGGGCGCTGCGCGGGGCGAGTGGGGCTTCCGGGGCGTGCTGGGCGCGTGGGGCGTGCGGGGCCTCCGAGGCGTGCGGGGCCTCAGGGGCGCGCGGCGTACGCGGGGGCGCCGGAATGCGGGCGGCCGCCGGGTCCTCCGGCTCCTCCGGCTCCTCCGGGTCCTCCGGGTCCTCCGGCTCCTCCGGGTCCTCCGCATCGAGCAACCCCACCGCCTGGCGGCCGAGTTGGGCGAGGAGCGTGCCGGGCAGCCAGGGCTCGTCCGTCTCCGCCTCGCCCAGGCGGGCCAGGATCTCGGCGGTGCCGGGGCGGTCCGCCGGGTCCTTCGCCAGGCAGTCCCGTACGACGCCGGCCAGCTCCTCCGGAACCCCGGTCAGGTCCGGGTCCTCCTGGGCGATCCGGAACATCAGGGCATGGACCCCGCCGCTCTCCGTCGTACCGAACGGCAGCCGGCCCGACGCCGCGTACGCGAGGACGGACCCGAGGCAGAACACGTCGCACGCGGTGGTCACCCGCTCGCCGCGCACCTGCTCCGGGGCCATGAAGCCGGGCGAGCCGACCAGGACCCCGGTGCGGGTCAGATCGCCGTCGGCCACGGACTCCAGGGCGCGGGCGATGCCGAAGTCGATGACCCGGGGCCCGTCGATGGTCATCAACACATTGGACGGCTTCAGGTCCCGGTGGATGAGCCCGGCCCCGTGGATGTGCTGGAGGGCGTGGGCGAGCCCGGACCCCAGGAACCGTACGGAACGCGACGGCAGCGGCCCGTACGCCCCCGACGCGGTGACCGGGGCGCCGGGGCGGCCCGAGACGATGCGCTGGAGGGAGGGCCCGGCGACGTAACCGGTGGCGACCCAGGGGACGGGGGCCTCGGTGTCGGAGTCCAGCACCGGCGCGGTCCACGCACCGCCGACCCGGTGCGCGGCGTGCACTTCCTGGCGGAAGCGGGCGCGGAACTCGGGCTGCTCGGCGAGCTCGCGGCGGACGAGCTTGAGGGCGACGGTGCGGCCGCGGTCGGAGCGGGCGAGGAAGACCTGGCCCATGCCGCCCTCGCCGAGGCGGCCGAGGAGCCGGTACGCACCGATGCGGTGCGGGTCGTCGGGCCCGAGCTTGTCCATGGTGCGCTTCCTCCCCCGTGCGGCCCGCACGAGGATAGCCCCGCCGGGCTGGGGCGGCGGCGCCACGGTCCCTCTCTACGACACGTCTCCCCGCGCTCCGGTTCCACGCCCGATCGCCGGGCGACGCCCCCCCTCAGCCCGTCCGGCGTTTGAGGACGGAACCGTCGAGGTGTCGTGCCTCGGCCTGAAGGTCCGGGCTGCTCCGGGGCCCCGCCCCCACTCCGCGCACCGCCCCCGTCCGATCAAGGGTTCCGTCCTCAAACGCCGGACGGGCTTGGGTGGCGCCGCTCTCGTCGGGCCGAGGGGTCGGTGCTCGAACGCCGGGCAGGCTGGTGTGGCACCGCCCCCGTCCGATCAAGGGTTCCGTCCTCAATCGCCGGACGGGCTTGAAGTGCCCCGGTTCGCGGCCTAGGAGCCGGACGGGCTCGAAGCACCCCGGTCCGCAGCGGCCAAGCTGTCCAGGGCCCCCGACAACCGCTCCAGCACCCCCACCGCATCCACGAACCCCTCCACCCCCAGCTCCTCCGTGAGCCGCGCGGCGAACTCCGCGTGGGGCGGGCCGATCCGGGCCACCGCATCGCGCCCCGCCCCCGTCGCCTGCAAGAGCTTCGCGCGGCGGTGGGCCGGGTTCTCCGCGTACTCCGCGAGCCCCCGCTCGACCAGCAGGTCCGCGATCCGCTGCACGCTCTGCCGGGTGATCCCCATAGTTCGGGCGATCCCCGCCACCGGCAGCGGCTCCACCAGCACCGCCCCCAGCACCTGCCACCACGCCGACGTGAGCCCCCCCGGCCGCGCCAACTCGTCGGCCACCGACAGGAACTGTCCGTTCAGCCGGAACACCGTCAGCGCCGCCCGGCTCAGCAGCTCCTGCTCGGACGGGACGCGCCCCGCACCCTCGCTACTCACCCTGCAACACCTCGTACGCGCTCGCGTCCGAGTCGTGGAACAGCCGGTACCACGCGTCCAGCTTCTTCGCGTCGTACACCCCGAGCAGCGCGAACACCTCCCGCGCGAACGCCACCGGCTCCGTCGGACCGGCCGTGACCAGCGCGCCGCCCCCGTCCGCCCCGGCGTCCGTGACAGCGTCCACGTCCACGTACCGCTCGCCGCCCGCGTACCCCGTCGCCGCGAGGTAGAAGGAGATCGCGCTCGTGTGCGCCCGGTCGTCCAGCAGCCCTTCCCGGGCCAGCCCGGCCGTCGCCCCGCAGATCGCCGCGACCGGCGCCCCCGCGTCCAGGAAGGCCCGGGCCGCCCGTGCGAACGGGGTCAGCGTGTCACCCGTGTCCCACCCGGCCGCACCGGTCAGGATCAGCAACGCGCTGTCCTGCGGCCGCAGTTCGTCCAACGCCAGGTCGGGCTGGACGCGCAGGCCGCCCATGGTCGTCACCGGCTCCCGGGAGAGCCCCACGGTCCGCACGGTGTAGCCGTTCTGGGTGAGATGGGCGGTCGCGTACCCCGTCTCCCAGTCGGCGAAGGTGTCGTAAACGGCGAGATGCGCGGTTCCGGCGCTGCTGCTGGTCATGGTGACCTCCTCGGCTCGATGACAGGAGACTGTCATGAAGACAGCATGCTGTCAATAGGGGAGGCGGGGGCTGAGGGCAGGGACTGAGGTCGGGGGCCGAGGTCGGGGGCTGAGGGCAGGGGCTGAGGTCGGGGGCCGAGGTCGGGGACTGGGGGGCGGGGGCTGGGGGCGGGGGCTTCGGACCCGACACCCTGCCGATCCATCCGCCCCAGGCCGTACAAGGTGGCCATGGAGACCACCCCCACCAGCGCCTACGCTCGCCGCATGACCCCTCATGCCCCTCATGCCCCGTACGCCGACCCCGCGGCCGGTGCGGCCGTGAAGGCCGCGGACCGCGCGCACGTGTTCCACTCCTGGTCCGCCCAGGGCCTCATCGACCCGCTCGCCGTCGCCGGCGCCGAGGGGTCCTACTTCTGGGACTACGACGGCAACCGCTACCTCGACTTCACCAGCGGCCTCGTCTACACCAACATCGGCTACCAGCACCCCACCGTGATCGCCGCGATCCAGGAGCAGGCGGGCAAGCTCGCCACCTTCGCGCCCGCTTTCGCCGTCGAGTCGCGCTCCGAGGCCGCACGCCTCATCGCCGAGCGCACCCCGGGCGACCTGGACAAGATCTTCTTCACCAACGGCGGGGCCGAGGCCGTCGAGAACGCCATCCGCATGGCCCGGCTGCACACCGGCCGTCCGAAGGTGCTCTCCGCCTACCGCTCGTACCACGGCGCCACCTCCACCGCGATCAACCTCACCGGCGACCCGCGCCGCTGGCCCTCCGACAACGGCTCGGCGGGCGTCGTCCGCTTCTGGGCCCCGTTCCTCTACCGCTCCCCGTTCCACGCGGCGAACGAGGCCGAGGAGTGCGCCCGCGCGCTCCAGCACCTGGAGGACACCCTCGCCTACGAGGGCCCGTCCGCCATCGCCGCGATCATCCTGGAGACCATCCCGGGCACGGCGGGCATCATGACCCCGCCGCCGGGCTATCTGGCGGGCGTCCGCGAGATCTGCGACCGGTACGGGATCGTCTTCGTGCTCGACGAGGTGATGGCCGGATTCGGCCGCACCGGCGCCTGGTTCGCCGCCGACCACTTCGACGTCGTGCCGGACCTGCTGACCTTCGCCAAGGGCGTCAACTCCGGTTACGTACCGCTCGGCGGAGTCGCCATCAACGCCGAGATCGCCGCCACCTTCGAGACCCGCCCCTACCCCGGTGGCCTCACCTACTCCGGGCACCCGCTGGCCTGCGCCGCCGCCGTCGCCACCATCGGCGTGATGGAGGACGAGAAGGTCGTCGAGCACGCGGCCCGGATCGGCGAGACCGTTCTCGGCCCCGGCCTGCGCGAACTCGCCGAACGCCACCCCTCGGTCGGCGAGGTCCGCGGCCTCGGTGCGTTCTGGGCGCTGGAGCTCGTCCGTGACCGCGAGACGCGCGAGCCGCTCGTCCCGTACAACGCCTCCGGCGAGGCCGCGGCCCCGATGGCCGCCTTCGGTGCGGCGGCGAAGAAGCAGGGGCTGTGGCCGTTCATCAACATGAACCGGACCCATGCCGTCCCCGCCTGCAACGTCTCCGAGGCCGAGGCGAAGGAGGGGCTCGCGGCCCTGGACGTGGCGCTCTCCGTGGCCGACTCGTACACGGTGCAGGGCGCGTCGTAACGGCACATCCGGCCCGTACGCCGAGTAACCGGACGATCCGATTCCGTACGTGACCGTCCCCGTACGCCTCCTCACCGTGCCCGGAAACGGGCACGGCGGCGGCCCTGGCTTAAGGTGACCCGAGCCAGCGGCGCCCCCGCCGGAACGGCCGGCGCGCACGGGGGCGGACATGGACGGACGGATACGAACGGGTACGGGCGGAAGGGGCCGGCATGAGTCCGAGCGGAGGTGTGACGCGCAACACCCTGCGCCAGCAGATCGCCGACGCGCTGCGTGACGAGGTGCTCGCGGGACGTCTTCCGCCGGGCCGGGAGTTCACCGTCAAGCAGATCGCCGAGCAGTACGGGGTCTCCGCGACGCCCGTCCGCGAGGCCCTCTTCGACCTCTCCGCACAGGGGCTCCTCGCCTCCGACCAGCACCGGGGCTTCCAGGTACGCGAGTTCACCGTCGCCGACTACCGCGCGATGGCCGAGGCCCGCGCCCTCGTCGTCGAGGGACTCTTCCGCAACCCCGCCGAGGTCGCCGTCCGGCCCGAGGGGCTCGCCTCGATCCGCCGGCGGGCGGCGGAGGCGGTCCGCGCGGCGAAGGGCGGCGACCTCGACGTGCTGATCGGGTACGACCTGCGGTTCTGGCGGGAGCTGGGGCAGTTCGTCCTCAACCCGTACATCGCCGACTTCCTCACCCGACTCCGCGTCCAGGCCTGGGTGTTCGCCGTACACCGGCTGCGCCGCGACGGCATGGACGAGAACGTGCTGTGGTTCGGCCACGAGGAGCTGGTCGAGGCGATCGCCCGCGGCGACCACGAGCAGGTCCACGCCGCCATGCACTCCTACTACGCGCACGCACTCGCCTGGGCGGACCGCCTGGAGGCACGGGGGACCGGGGCGAACGCCCCTGGACGGCTGGAGCCGGCGGAACCCCCGCCGCCCCCGCCACCTCCGATGCCTTCGAAGTCTCCGGAGTTCCCGGAGTTCCCGGAGTCCCCGGGGCACTGTGCGTGAGGTTCGCCCCGCATTACGCTGTCCCGACGATCGCCGGAACCCTCCTGAGAGCGAGACTTCGTGGCCTGTGACCTGTGGCTGGTCCCCCTCGTCGACGTGCTGTGCCACAGCGCCGACAACCCCTTCGCCGAAGAGATCGCCGTCTACGACAGGGCACTGAACGAGGCCGGGTTGCCGCCCGTCCCCGTCTACGCCTACATGCCGGGCCTCACCGGGGACGTCGCCCCCGTGGCCGGATTCGACTACGACGCCCTGCACTTCCTGCGCCGCGCCTACCTGCTCCAGCTGAGCGGCCTGGCCGTCACCCCGGTCGCCGGTCTGGACGGCGACTACGAGCAGCTCCTGGAGATGTTCGAACAGGGCGCGCAGCAGTCGCACCTGGTCTGGCACTACGACCACGCCGGGGCGTACGTCCCGCTGGACTTCCCGGCCCCGCTCTCCGACGACGCGCTCCTCGCGGGTGGCGGCCCGCTGGGCTCCGCGCACGGGCTGCTGCGGGAGCTGGAGTTCGTCGCCCCGTCCATCGGCATCGACCCGGCCAACCCGCCGGCCGCCCCGCAACCCCCCTCTGGCCCCACCGCCCTGGAGCAACCGGCGGACCCGATCCCGTACGACGACAGCCCGTTCGCCCGGGAACGCCACGTCTGGCTGGGCCTCCACGCGGCAGCGACCCGCAGCCTGGCCCAAGGCTCAATGATCATCTTCAGCTAGCCCCCGCGCCTTCACGGACCGGGGCGCCAAAATCCAGCCCGTCCGGCGCCCCACGGGCCGGGGCGGGCATGCCCAACCGGTCCCGCTACTCCTGCGGACCGGGAGGCCAATTCCAGCCCGTCCGGCGCCCCACTTTCATGTGCGCGCATATCCAGCCCGTCCGGCGCTTGTGTATC
>NZ_JBHXJG010000212.1:0-12793 GCF_042723425.1 Streptomyces sp. NPDC058375
GGCCAGGCTCGCGGTCCGCGCGGGCCAACCGCCTCGTGCGCGCCGTGGTGTGCTCAGCCACCCGCCGAAGAAGCCGGGCTTCTTCCAGACGCCGGAGGTGGTGGTTCCACCCGCTCCGCAGGGGCGGCACGAGACCGGTACGGAATCCTCGTACCGGTCTCAGTCCGGTACGAGGCCGCGGTGAGGTCGAGTTCGGTGGCGGTCATGGTGCGGGCCCAGTCGGAAGCGGCGAAGACCGCGGCATTGGCGACGTCGCCGTGGTCCGGGCGCTCGGGCAGGAGCGCCCCCTCCTCGGCCCGGTTCTCCTCGCCCGCTGCGGGCGAACCGGCTGAGAGCAGCCACGCAACGCGGACGCCATGCGGTCCGAGTTCCGCCGCGAGCTGTCGGCAGACCCCCGTCAGGGCGGAGATGTGCGATCGCCACCGCGTCGGCATGCCGGTCGACGGCGTCGCGGTCCGTCGCGTCCACCTGCGCGACCTGAGCGATTCCGCCATCGCATCGGATGCGCTGGGCGACGTCCGCCAGGGGCGGCACGAGCCGTCCGGTGAGGTGGACAGCGGCGCCCTCACGGGCAAAGGCGCGGGGCGACAGCCGCCCCTACGGATCCGGAACCGCCATGAACGATCGCGGTCTTTCCCGCCAGCAGCATGTTCCCTCCTCGGTGCAGGCACTCACACCTGTACAGACCCGCCGGGGAGAACGAACTCCTCGCTCGTCCGCACACTTTTGTGCTGATGGTCGTCCCGCCGCAAAGAGCACTGTCCCCGCCCACGAATCGGGCGGGGACAGTGCTCAGGGCCGGTGGTGAAAGACCCCGGTCGGTACGGTCGGGGCGGGAATCAGATGATGCTCACACCGTAGGCGCTGAGCGCCTCGGTGACGGGCTGGTAGAACGTGGTGCCGCCGGAGGAGCAGTTGCCACTGCCGCCGGAGGTGAGGCCGAGCGCGGTGCTCCCGGAGAAGAGCGCGCCGCCGCTGTCGCCGGGCTCGGCGCAGACGTTGGTCTGGATCAGACCGGAGACGATGCCGTCGGCGCCGTAGTTGACGGTGGCGTCGAGGCCGGTGACCGAGCCGCCGTGCAGGCCGGTGGTGCTGCCGCTGCGCTGGACGGACTGGCCGACCGAGGCGTCTCCGGCGCCGTCGATCTCCTGGTAGCCGCCGTTGTAGAGGGAGACACGGCCGTCGGCCGCGCCGGGGTCGGAGTGCCGGATGATGCCGTAGTCGTCGCCGGGGAAGCTGGATCCGGTGGTGGTGCCGATGGACCACGAGCTGCCGATGTTGGTGCAGTGGCCGGCGGTCAGGGCGAACTTGGTGCCCGCACCGTCCTGCACGTTGAAGCCCAGGGAGCAGCGGGCTCCGCCTGTGGTGATGGCCTCGCCCCCCGCGATGAGCTTGGAGAACGTACCGGGGGTGCGCTTGACCACGAGGGCGTCGGCGTTCACGCCGGCCTCGTTCTCGATCGTGGCGATCTCGCTCTTGCTGACCGTGCTGTCGACGGTGACGACGACCTTGCCCGACTCGGCATCGACATACCAGGCGGTGCCGCCGACGTCGGCGGTGCGCACGGAGTCGGCCGTCCGGTTGAGTTCGGTGGCGCTGAACGTCTTCGGGGCCGGCTGGGCGGACGCGGTGGCTGCGGGGACGGCGAGCGCCGCGACGGCGGCGAGGCCGGTTGCGCCGGCGATGAGTCGTGCTCGTCTCGAAAGGCTGTGGGGGTGAGAGAGTCGCACTGTAGTCCTCCAGATCGTGGGGGGGAACTCGGGGCGTTGGGTGGACGCCCATGACTCGTCATCAGGAGCGCGATCAACCCGACGTGCCCCTGACAACGTTATTCATGCTGGAGAGACCGGTGCACCGGCACAAGACCGCCGGGACGGGACTGGCCGAGAAGGAGCGGTCCGGCGAGGCCCAGACACGCCCAAACTGGTGGATTGGGGACTGGGAGGGGAAGGGGGATGACGCAAAACGAGTGGCAGAGCTTCAGCAGGCGACTGCCGCGACTGCCGCCTCGGAACGGGCGGAGCGTGTTCGGTCACAGCCCGAGGTGCGAGCCGATCTCGGTACGGGACGAGACCCCCAGCTTCCGCAGGGCACGTGCCACATGGTGCTCGACCGTCCGGTGGGAGAGGACCAGCTCGCGGGCGATCTCGCGGTTCGACAGGCCGAGCGAGGCGAGCCGGGCCACCGCTCGCTCCCGGGGCGAGAGGTGGTCGCCGTACCCCAGCGCGCCGGGCCTGCGGACGGTGATCTGGCCGTGCTCCCGCAGTTCGCGTTGGCATCGCAGCACATCCCATACGCCGTCGATGTCCTGGTAGGCCGCGATCGCCTCGTGCAGCACCGTGCGCCCGCCCGCGACGCCGGAGGCCAGCAGGTGGAGCCCCCACGCCTCCTTCACGTACGCGGCTTCGTACGGTCGCTCCAACCGCGTCCAGGCGTCCGCTGCGGCCACGTACAGCGCATCGGACGCACCGCTTCCGGCCTGGGGGCCGTCCGTCGCGGTGAGCAGGGCCCGGCAGGTCGACAGGGCGGCCCGGGCGGCCGGTGCGTCCCGGTCGGCGATGCCCGCGGCCAGCTCCGCGACGAGGCGGTGCGCCTCGCCGGGACGGCCGTCGCGGATCAGGGCCTCGACAGCCGGCGGCGCGATGGCGGTCGCCCACATCCACGCACCCGTACGGCGGACGTGATGCAGCACCCCCTCCGCCGCCTGGACAGCCTGCGCAGGGCGGCCGGCGGCCAGATGAACCCGCGCCACGGCAGCCGCGGCGGCGGTCAGCACGACGCCGGTGTCCAGCGCGGTCGTGCGGGCGGCCCGCTCCAGGAGACGCCGCGCCACATCCGTCTGCCCCTTGGTGTGCAGGCGTAGCAGGCCGCAGATCAGCAGGGCCTCGGCGTGGAAGTCGGGCACGTCCCGGTACTGCTCCTCGGCCCGCTCGGCCCGCCGCAGGAGCCCCTTCCACCGGCCGCCCGTGAAGGCGGCGACCACGTCCGTGGTCTCGACGAACGCTTCCAGGTACGGGGCATGGTTCGTCCGCACCGCCTGCCACGCCCGGGCCTGGAAGGCACGGGCGCGCTCCAGGTGCCCCAGGGAGGTCGCGGCGCCCGCCAGATTGGCGTACGCCCTCGCCGCCGCCCCACCGGTGATGGTGTCGGGCAGATCGGCCACCGCCTCCCACGCCGACGGGTCGCCCATCAGGGCCAGGGCGGTGGCGCGGTTGGCCAGCACGGCCGCACGCAGGTCCTCCTCCTCGATCTCGGGCAGCAGTCGCTCCGCCTCGGCCAGCAGCCGCCGGTGCTCGCCGACCGGCCAGCCCTTGAGGGAGGGGATCGCCGTGATCGCCAGCGCCCGTGCGGCCTGCCCGGTGGAGACGACCAGGAGGTCGGGAACGGCTCGCGCTATCTCCTCCAGCGCCTCCAGCCCGGAACCCGACTGGTTGCGCAGCAACAGACCCAGGAGCAGCCGGATCTCACCGCTCGGGCCGGGGCCCAGAGAGCGCTGGTCGAGCACCTGCCGCAGGGCGGCGGGCACCTGCGGGCCGGGCCGGGCGTTCAGCGCGACGCGGGCCAGCTTCAGGGCCACCCGGTCGCGGGCGACGGGCGAGGGGCCGCCACGCAGGGCGTCGAGGTAGTGAGCCGCGGCCGTACCCGCGTCGCCGTTTCCGGCCGCCCGGTCCGCGGCCGCCTCCAGGCAGCGCACCGCCTGCGCGGGGCGTTCGGCACGCCGGTAGTGCTCGGCAATCACCGCCAGCGGCAGGGGACTTGAGTGCCGCGCCAGGGCGCGGGCCGCGCGCAGGTGCAGTACGGGCCGTTCCGGTTCGGCCACCGCCTCGTACGCGGCTCGGCGGGCCAGGTCGTAGGGGAAGGCATAGGAGCCGCCCGTCGCCCGGACGACGCCCTCCCGCAGCGCCGCGGCAAGCGCCCCCCGCGTCTCCGGCTCGCCCAACCCGGCGACAGCCCTCAGCAGTTCCACGGGCGCGGGGTCGCCGAGCACCGCCGCCGCGGCGACCACCTGCCGCGCCGCCGAAGGAAGGTGACGCAGTCGCTCCACCACCGTACGGCGCACGGACGCGGGCAGGGGCGGCTCCGGCGCGCCCGCCCGCCCGGTGCGGAACTCCACGGGGTCGGGCCGCCCGCGCAGCACCTCCTCGATCACGTAGGGCAGGCCGCCCGTCCACCGGTGCAGCCGGTCGGCGACCTCCTCCGGCACCGCCCGCACGCCGAGCAGACCGGCGGCCAGCGCGCCGGTCTCGGCCGCCGACAGCGGTGCGAGGTGCCGCTCGACCACCGTGACGTGGGCCGGGGTGCGCAGCGGGAACGGGAGCCCGTCGCTTGCCTCGGCGTCGGTGTGGGGAACGGTGTGGCTGCGGGCAGTGAGCACGAGTCCCAGGCGCGGCGGCGGGTCGGAGACGACCGTACGGAGGAAGGCGCAGGTGGCTTCGTCGGCCCACTGGAGATCCTCCACGACCAGAACGGCCTCCCCCAGGGATGCCGTCAACGCGCACAGGGCCCGCAGGACGCGGTGGTGTTCGGCGCGCGGTTCTCCCAGGGGAGGCGGCGCGGGCGGGAGGCGATCGGCGAGGTCGGGCAACAGCCCGCGCAGGGCCCCGGTCACGGGCGGAAGGGCCTGGGTCGCCGGCGCCAGGGCCTCGGTCACGGGCGGCAGAGCCCCGGTCACGGACGGCAGAGCCCCGGTCACGGACGGAAAGGCCCCGGTCACGGACGGAAAGGCCCCGGTCACCGCCGTCAGGCCCCCTGTCACGGGCCCCGGGGCTCCGGTATCCGGCGGCTGGTCCGCCGGGAGCGGCCCTGCACCGCTCAACGCCTCGATGAGCGGTGCGAACGGTACGGGCGCGTCCGACTCCTGGCAGCGGGCGACCAGCGTGACGGCACCCGGCGGCCTGGTCCGATGGAGGAGTTCGTGGACGAGCCGGCTCTTCCCCACCCCCGCCTCCCCGGTGATCACCACGACGGCGGGTCCGCGGTCGAGCTCCGAGCACACGTCGTCCAGCAGCGGGGAGCGTCCGATCAGGGGACCCGGAGCGGAGGGCGGCGGCTCGGCGTTCACGGCTTCCTTCCGCACCCCTGGGCGGCACCGGCATGACGGGGCGGGGTGGGCGCATTCGGCCGGGCCGCCGGACGCCTCATGATGGCCCCTCACGACGGTGGATGAGAAGAGAGGAGTGACGTCTGCGGCGCATGTGCGGGCGCCGCAGACGTGCCCCTCCCCCGGCCGGCGACGTTCGCGGAGAGACCCGTCGGCCGGGTGTGCCGGGATCCACCGGGGTTCGGGATCTGGATCACCGGCAGTTCGGTGGTACGGCCCCGGCAGCGGTCACCGGACCGGCTGACGCTTCCGGGGCCGGCCGGTGCTCCGGAGGCGGCCTCCGAAGCCGGTCAGCACAGCTGGTCGTACGAGGGCCGGGTCAGGCGGCCGGGACGTGCCGGCCGGTTCAGAACTGGAGGGACCAGGCGTTGATGTAGCCGGTGTCGTTGACCCAGTTGTCGGTGACCCGGAGCTTCCAGACCCCGTTGGCGGGCTTGCCGGAGGCGTCGACCGTGAACGTGCCCTGGACATTGTCGGCGCTGTCGTTGGCGTTGAAGTTCTTCAGGACGGCCACGCCTCCGCCCGGGGGCACCAGTTCGACCTTGAGGTCACCGCGGAAGGTGTGGCGGATGTCGACGGTGACCGACAGGTCGGCGGGCGCGTTGCCGGAGACGCCGCTCACGGTGATGGGGGACTCGACGGTGGCGTTGTCGCGGATCTGGACCTGGCCGGCGCTCTCGAACTTCTTGCCGGGCGGGTCGGTGGGGTCCTCGCCGCCGCCGGTGCCGGTGAAGAGCAGGCGGTTGGGGGAGCCGGGGCGGGCGTCGCTGATCTTGTCCGGGGTGGCGGCGGCGACCAGCTTGTCGCGGACCTGGGCCGGGGTGAGCGACGGCTCGGCGGCCAGCAGCAGTGCGGCGGCGCCGGCCGTGTGCGGGGATGCCATGGAGGTGCCGCTCATCGACTGGTTGGCGCTGTCGCCCGCGTTGGACGCGGAGATGATCCTGTCGCCGGGCGCGAAGATGTCGAGGCAGGTGCCGTAGTTGGAGGCCTGGCCGTTGCTCCAGCCGGTGGCGCGGGCGTCCGAGCTGTTCGTGGCGCCGACCGTGATCGCCGCCGGGGTGGACGAGGGCGAATACTGGCAGGAGTCCGCGTTGTTGTTCCCGGCCGCGACGACCCAGGTGATGCCGGAGGCGATGGAGTTGTTGATCGCGTCGTTGATGGACTGGGTCTTGCCGCCGCCGACGCTCATGTTGACCACGGCGGGCTTCTTGGCGTTCTTGGTGACCCAGTCGATACCACGGAGGACCGGATCCCAGGTGGTACCGGACGAGCCCTGGCAGTTCAGGACCCGGACGCTGACGATCTTGGCGGCCTTGGCCACTCCGTAGGAGCTGCCCGCGGCGGTTCCCGCGACGTGGGTGCCATGCCCATGACAGTCCGAGGCGTTGGAGTCGTTGTCGATGAAGTCGTAGCCGCTGGTGGCCCGGCCGCCGAAGTCGCCGTGGCTCATACGGACACCGGAGTCGACGACGTAGACCGTGACGTTGGAGGCGTCACTGGGGTAGGTGAAGCTCTTGTCCAGCGGAAGGTTCCGCTGGTCGACGCGGTCCAGGCCGTAGGAGGGCGGATTGGGCTGGGTGCCGGTGGCGTACGCCGCGCCGTCGGCTTCCACCCGGGCCACCGAGGGGTCGGCGGCCAGTCGCTTCGCCTTCTCCTCGCTCATCTTCACCGAGAAGCCGCGCAGGGCGGTGGTGTAGGTGCTCCTGACCTTGCCCGCGTGGCGCGCGGACAGGGACTTGGCGACGGAGGATATCTCCGTACGGGCGACGGAGTCCTTGAGGGTGACGATGTAGGAGCCTTCGACCGCGTCGGGGCGGTCCGCGCCGACGATGCGGCCTTCGCCACCGCCCGGCGGTACGGGCGCGGCCGTGGCCCCGGCGGTCGAGGCGGCGCCGACGAGCAGGGCGGCACTCGCGCCTACGGCGAGCAGTCTCCGCAGAGTACGAACTGGACGGTCCACAGCTTCTCCTCATGATGCGTGACAGGCCCTGTGGGCCCGGTGGGGGTGGACAGCTCGGCATGCGGCACCACGGGAAGAGGCATGGTGACCGGAGGTCAGGCCGGGCGGCCGCAGGGATGACCTGTGATGGGGCGCCGCGCGGGAGGCCGTCGCCCCTCCGCCCGGCATTGCCGATTCACGCCTGCCGACGGGGCTGAGGCCGCCGCACATCCCGTACGCACGGGAAGTGCCGGGCCGGGTTCTTTCGCCCGCCGTTCGTCGTGTTCTGGCCACCCAGAGTTTGCGGCGCTCGGCGGGCGCCTATCAATACGTAGCCCTACCTAAAGGAACTGCGGTGCGGCGGGTGCGGCGGGTCATGCCCCCCGGTTCTCCGTCACGGGCAGGCACTCGGCGAGCAGGTCGACGATGTCGTGCCAGGCTCGCCGCGCGTGCTGCGGGTGGTAGCCGACTCCGGGGACCACGGGGTGGTCGACCGGCGGGTGGTGGAAGGCGTGCAAGGCGCCGCCGTAGACGACGAGGCGACAGTCGACGCCCGCGGCCTGCATCTCGGCGGTGAACGCGTTCCGTTGTGCGGGCGGCATGATCGGGTCTTCCGACCCGACCCCGGCCCACACCGGGCAGCGAATGCGCGCCGCCTCGCCCGGTCGGCCCGTGGTCACCGCGTTGACTGTCCCGATCGCACGCAGGTCGACGCCGTCGCGCCCGAGTTCCAGGCCGACGGCTCCCCCGGTGCCGTAGCCGATGGCGGCGATCAGGCCGGGGTCGGTCCGCGGTTCGGCGCGCAGCACGTCGAGCGCCGCATGGCCGATGCCCCGCATCCGGTCGGGATCCGCGAGCAGCGGCATGCAACGGGCCAGCATCTCCTCGGGGTCACTCACATAGCGCCCGCCGTGCAGGTCGAAGGCCAGCGCTACGTATCCCAGCTCGGCGAGAGCATCGGCCCGGCGGCGCTCGACGTCGCTGAGCCCCATGCCCTCCGGTCCGAGCAGCACCGCGGGCCGACGGTCGACGCCGGCCGGGAGCGCGAGGTGCCCGACCATCGTCAGACCGTCGGCCGGATACGCGACCACACGCGTCGCAATCGTCGCCATGAGACGGGACTGTAGTGATCGTCGAACCCGGTCCGGCCGCTGTTCTGCCACTGGCAGAGCAGCCCGGTAGCCGAAATGCGGCGAGGGCCACTGTTTTGAGCGACGGCACACACCAATAGAAGCCGCGGGTCGGAACGGCACGGGCGCGGCGGCTGCGTGGGGCGCTGCGGTGGCGGGGGCGTCTTCGGCGGATGGTCCGGGGTCTGGTTCCACACGAGTGCTCCCAGGATCTATACGGGCACCTATCGTAGGGGCGTGATTACGGGGCGGGGGCGGGGTCGGGAGTCGGCCCCGTGAAGCGGACCATGCGTTCTGCGAGAGAATTCGACCACCACCCGTCTCCGTCACGGGCGGGTTCCGCCGGGCAGAATCTCAGGAGGGCAAGCGTGACCGAGGCCAGCGATACCCGAACCGCCGACAGCGCGGCGCACGAGGGGCCGCGGGGCGGGCTGCAGCGGCTGATGCGCTACATCCCCCTGGTCGCCCCCGTCCTGCTGTGGGCCGTGCCCTGCTGGGTTCTCCTGCACACCGGGCAGCGCTGGCCACTCCCCGTCACGCTGATCGGCACCACGCTGTTCGTCCTCGGTCTGATCGGTATGCCGCTCGCGATGGCCCGGGGTCACGGTCGGCGCCAGCAGGACCGGGCGGCGATCGTCGGTGACACGCTGCTCGGGAGCATATGGATCCTGTTCACCTGGTCCGTACTGCTCGGCGTCCTGTTGCGGCTCGCCCTGACGGTGGCCGGTGTCGGTGACGGGCAGGACCGGGCGCGCATCGTCACCTGGGCCGTCCTCGGTGTCACCGCCGTACTGCTCGCCTGGGGGTACGCGGAGGCCCGACGCGTACCACGCGTTCGCCGGCTCGACGTGGAACTTCCGCGCCTGGGAGCCGGGTTGGACGGCACCCGGGTCGCCCTGATCACCGACACCCATTACGGTCCGCTCGACCGCGCCCGCTGGTCCGCACGCGTCTGCGAGACGGTGAACTCCCTGGAGGCCGACCTCGTCTGCCATACCGGCGACATCGCCGACGGTACGGCCGAACGCCGTCGGGCCCAGGCCGCTCCGCTGGGTACGGTGCAGGCGACTCGGGCCCGTGTCTACGTCACCGGCAACCACGAGTATTACAGCGAGGCCCAGGGCTGGGTCGACCTGATGGACGAGCTGGGATGGGAGCCGCTGCGCAACCGCCATCTGCTGCTCGAACGTGGCGGTGACAGCCTCGTGGTCGCCGGTGTCGACGACGTCACGGCCGAGTCCTCCGGGCTGGCGGGCCACCGCGCCCACCTCGCCGGAGCCCTCGACGGCGCCGATCCCGATCTTCCGGTTCTGCTCCTCGCCCATCAGCCCAAGTTCATCCACCGCGCGGCGGCCCATGGCATCGACCTCCAGCTCTCCGGCCACACCCACGGCGGCCAGATCTGGCCGTTCCACTACCTCGTCCGCCTCGACCAGCCGGCCGTCGCCGGCCTCAGCCACCACGGCACGCGCACCCTGCTCTACACCAGCCGCGGCACCGGATTCTGGGGCCCGCCCTTCCGCGTCTTCGCCCCCAGCGAGATCACCCTGCTCGTCCTCCGGTCCCCGCAGCGGTCCACCTCGTCCTGAGGCGGACGGGGGGCGGGTCGGCGCGGCCGGGGTGTCAGCCGCGCAGTGCCGAGGCGAAGATGCCCAGCAGTTCCGTCGGGGACGGGGCCGTGGTCCAGGCGGTGAGGCTCTTCATCGTCGTACGGCCCGTGCGGTTGGTGACGTAGTACGGGGCATGCCGCCGCGTCCGATCGCGCCGGCCTTCTCGACCTGCTCGGCAGGGGAGAGCGAGGCTCCGACAGGTCCCATCTCGCTCATCCCGTACACCTGGTGGAAGTTCTCCGATCCGTACGCCTGATCAGCCGGCGGGCGATGTCCGCGCCCAGGGGGCCCGCGCCGTAGATCCAGGCCCGGACGGACGAGAGGTCGAAGTCGGCGAACAGGAAGGCCGGGGTGTTGTACGTCATGCCGGCGAGCCGGTCGCCGGGGCGGAGTCCCGCCTCGCTCAGCGCGGTCGCGGCGCGGCGGGCCGCCTCGGTGAACTCCTGGTAGCTCCACCGCTGTCCACGGTAGATCACGGCCTCTTCGGGCCGGACGAGCGGGCCACGCCGTCCGGCAGGGCACTGAGAGGTGCATCACGTTCTCCTTGCGAGCCTGGCCGGGGGACCGGCTGTGGCGGGAAACTCTGAATGATGGTTCACTTCATTTATGGCCTACCGCAAGACCCCAGCCGAAATTCGTCGGCTCGAAGCCGCCCGGGATCATCTCGTCGTCCGCGCCACCGAGGTCGTGGCGGAGGTCGGCTGGGCGCAGGCGTCCGTGACCGCCGTCGCCGACGCGGCCGGTATCGCCGCCGGCTCCGTCTACCAGCACTTCTCGTCCAAGTCCGCGCTGGCCGTGGAGGTCTTCCGACGCGCCGCACAGCGCGAGGTGGACGTGCTGGGCGAGGTGCTGGAGGGTGACGGTGACCCCGCCGACCGGTTGCGCCGGGGGGTGGAGGTGTTCGCCCGCCGCGCCCTGGAGAACCACGGCCTGGCGTACGCGCTGCTCGCAGCGCCCGCCGAACCGGCGGTCGGCGCGGAACGCCTGGCCTTCCGGCGCCGCTACCGGGCGCTGTTCGCCGCGGTGATCGAGGAAGGGGTCGCCGCGGAGCTGCTGCCCGGCCAGGACGCGGAGATCACCGCAGCGGCGCTCACCGGCGCCGTCGGTGAGGTCCTCGTGTATCCGCTGAGCAGCTCGGCCGCGCACGACGCGGACCGGCTCGTCGCCGGCCTCTCCGCCGTGGCCCTGCGCTGCGCGGGCGCGGCTCCCTGAGCCGGTCCGCGCGTCCCCCGCACTCGCACCCGGTGCGCCCCGCCCCGCCGTCCCGCTTCCGGAGGAGATCCGATGCCCACGCCCGTCGCGCCACGCAGCAACCCGACCGCCGTGACGCACGAGGTGACCAACCAGGCACCTCCGCTCACCGGTCATGACGCCGCCGAGGACGCGGTACTCCTCGAAGGGGTGCGCCGCGAGGGCGCCGAGTGGCACCTGGAGGAGCTGCACCGCTTCGGCCGGTACGTCGGCAGTGAGGAGGCGCAGCACTGGGCCGACCAGGCCAACCGGTACGAGCCGGAGCTGCGCACCCACGACCGCTACGGCCACCGGATCGACGAGGTCGAGTTCCACCCCGCCTACCACGCGCTGATGGACGCCTCGGTGCGTGCGGGCCTGGCGGGGGCCGCCTGGACGGACGAGCGTCCGGGGGCTCATGTCGCCCGGGCCGGCGGCTTCATGCTGGCCACGATGCTGGAACAGGGACACCTGTGCCCGGTCTCGATGACGTACGCCGTCGTCCCGGCGCTGCGCCGCTCCCCCGACCTCGCCAAGACGTACGAGCCGCTGCTGACCAGCCGGGTGTACGAGCCCGGGCTGAGCACCCCCGCCGCCAAGCGCGGGCTGCTCGCCGGGATGGGGATGACGGAGAAGCAGGGCGGCACCGATGTGCGCGCCAACACCACGGCCGCCGTCGAGCAGGCCGACGGCTCCTGGCGGCTGCGCGGGCACAAGTGGTTCACCAGCGCGCCGATGAACGACCTCTTCCTGGTGCTCGCCCAGTCGCCCGGCGGCCTGTCGTGCTTCCTGGTGCCGCGCGTACTGCCGGACGGGAGCCGGAACACCTTCCGCATCCAGCGGCTCAAGGACAAGCTCGGCAACCGGTCCAACGCGTCCAGCGAGCCGGAGTTCGACGACACCGTGGCCTGGCTCGTCGGTGACGAGGGCAAGGGCGTGCGCACGATCATCGACATGGTGACGATGACCCGGCTGGACTGTGTGCTCGGTTCCGCCGCCGGGATCCGTGCCGCGCTCGCACAGGCCGCCCATCACGCCCGCCACCGCTCGGTGTTCGGCGCCCGGCTGATCGACCAGCCGCTGATGCGCAACGTCCTGGCGGACCTGTCCCTGGAGTCCGAGGCCGCCACGACCCTGGCGCTGCGCCTGGCGGGGGCCGCCGACCGCGCGCACCGGGGCGACGACGGGGAGCGCGCCTTCCTGCGGCTGGCCACCGCCGTCGGCAAGTTCTGGGTGTGCAAGCGGCAGCCCGTCGCGGTGGCCGAGGCTCTGGAGTGCCTGGGCGGCAACGGGTACGACGAGGCGTCCGGGATGCCGCGGCTGTACCGCGAGGCCCCGCTCAACGGCATCTGGGAGGGCTCCGGCAACGTCAACGCCCTGGACATGCTGCGGGCGTTGACGCGGGAGCCCGATTCCCTGGAGGCCCTGAGCGCCGAGATCGGGGCGGCCGCCGGGACGGACGCGCGCCTGGACGCGGCCTGGCGGGAGCTGCGGGCCGAGCTGGCACGGCCGGAGGACGCGCAGCTCCGGGCCCGCCGGGTCGTCGAACGGGCCGCGCTCGTCCTCCAGGGCTCGCTGCTGGTACGCCACGCCCCGGCGGCGGTGGCCGACG
The DNA here is from genome assembly GCF_042723425.1 of Streptomyces sp. NPDC058375. NCBI lineage: Bacteria > Bacillati > Actinomycetota > Actinomycetes > Kitasatosporales > Streptomycetaceae > Streptomyces > Streptomyces sp. NPDC058375. The sequence goes on from NZ_JBHXJG010000212.1 coordinate 12,623, forward strand.
CATTCTGCGCGTCCCGCCTCGCCGGGGACCAGGGGCTCGCCTTCGGCACCCTCCCCCCGGGCACGGACTTCGCGGGCCTGCTGGGGCGGCTGCCCGCCTGACCCGCCGCTTTACGAGGCGTCGCCCGCCCCTCCCGCTCAGGTGGCGGGCGGCCGGTGCGGATCCTGCGCC
>NZ_JBHXJG010000213.1:0-12659 GCF_042723425.1 Streptomyces sp. NPDC058375
CCCCTGACTCCCACGGGGCCGGATGCCGGCGGGGTGGCGGCGCCGGCAGACGCCCCACCCCGCCCAGCACGTCAGGCGGTACGTCGTCGACGCACCGCCCCCACCACCGCGTCGACCACCAGGAACCCGGCCAGGGTCACCCCCAGGACCGGCAGCGCCCAGCCCAGGGCGGCCACGGTCGGGATGCCCAGGACGAGGACCGGCAGCGGGATCCGTCGCCACGCCCCGCGCTCCGGGGCCCTGCCGACCTTCGCCGGCCGGTCCGCCCGGGTGGGCCGCCGCTGCCACCACATGCGGTAACCCCAGACGATCACCGCGGTCAGCCCGAGCGCGAGGAGCGCCAGCACGATCTGGTTGGCCACCCCGAACAGCACGCCCATGTGCCCCTGCACCCCCAGCTTGCTGAGCTTGTTCAGGGCCGGGTGATCGGCCCAGCGGGTGCGGGAGGTGATCTCGCCGCTCCCGGTGTCCACGGCCACCCGGTCGTAATGCACCGGCCAGGTGTTGTCGGTCTGCGCCACGACCCACGCGCTCGCCGCGTCCGCCGGAGGCGTCACCTCCACGATCCCGCCGAGTCCCGCGCCCCGTGCCGCCTTCAGGGCCGCGTCGAAGTCGGCCGGGTCGGCGTCGGCCGTCGCTCCGCCGGAACCGCCGTGCCCGGCATGCTCCGAGTGGTCCTCGGTGGGGGCCTCCGCGCCCGGGAGCGCCGTGTCCAGAGCCGGGGCGTTGCCGTTCGCCGCGTCCAGCAGCCGGCCGAAGCGCTCGCCGCCGTAACTCGACCAGGTGAGGCCCGTGGCGCTCAGGAACAACAGCCCCAGCGCCAGCCACACCCCGGTCGCCGCGTGCCAACCGCGCGTCCGCCGTACCCCTTTGGCCGTACGGTCCGGAAGCAGCACGCCCCGCGCCGACCTGGCGCGCCTGCCCCGGCTGCGCCCGAGCCACAGGACGAGGCCGCCCGCGACGGCCACCCACAGCCAGCTCGCGGCGACCTCGGAGTACAGCCGGCCGGTCTCGCCGAGGTGGAGATTGCGGTGCAGGTCGTCGAGCCAGGTGGTGAGCGGCGTCGACCCGAACCAGGTCGTCAACTCGCCCCGCACCTCAGCGGTGTACGGGTCGACGAACACCGTGCGCTGGTTCTCGCCCAGCTCCGGCACCGCGAGCACGACCCGGGTGGTGTCCTCGGGGCCCGGCGCAGTGATCACCGAGGCCAGCGTGCCTTCGGGGTGCGCCGTCCGGGCGGCCGCGATCTGCTCGGACAGCGGACGCACCTCGTCCCCGACCCGCTCGACCCGGAGCTGGTCGCCGTACACCAGCCGGTCGAGCTGGGGCGTCAGCGTGTAGGCCAGCCCGGTCAGCGCGGCCACCAGCAGGAAGGGGGCGACGAGCACACCGGCGTAGAAGTGCAGCCGGACCAGGAGATGCCGCACCTCCGCCCAGGAGCGGGCCGTGCTGCGCGTCGGGGTGCCGGGACCCCCGGAGGCCGGGCCGGCCGCGGGGGTGTCGGTCGGATCGTGGTCGTGTTGCGGTATTTCTTCGGTTCTGGGGGACATGGATGCTCCTCGGAGGGCAGACGGTGGCGGACGCGCGCCCGACGGCTCCCGCGCGCATGCCTGGCGGACGCCGGTCGCTTCCGGCGTCGGGGCAGGGTGGGGAGGAGGTCAGGCCGGGGCCACCGCAGGCGGCCCGCGCCGGGATCGGGACCGGGCGAGGAGCGCCCCGATCCGGATCCGCACCACCACCGGCGGCACGGGGTGAGCCCGGGGCGGGCAGGGGAGCGCCGGGGCGGGCCGGAGCGCGACGAGGGGGGTGAGCAGCGCCCCGAGGCGTCGCAGCACCCGCTCCCCGTACAGCACGCAGAGCGCCGACCCGAACGTGGCCGCCGCGTGGGCCAGGGTCATCCCGGCGCCCATGGCATGCCCGGCGCCCGCGTCCATGGCGTGCCCGGCGGGCATGTGCTGCCCGTGCCCGGACGCCGTCGCGGGGTGCGGGTTCTCGCCGGGGGCCGGGAGGAGGTGGAACGCGTGGTGCAGGGCGAACTGCGTCCCGCCGAGCACCAGCACCACGGCGTCGAAGCGCCGCCGCCCGCCGGACAGCCGCCCGCCGAACAGCAGGGCGCCCTGCACGGTCAGGGCGAGGAACAGGAGCGCGAGCACCCCCGCGCCGGGCAGCCGTCCACCGGCCGCGACATGGCTCGCGGCACCGAGGGACAGGCACGCCGAGCCGCAGAGCAGGCCCCTGGCCGCTCGCCTCGGCAAGCCGCCCGGTGCACGCATGGACACAAGGTAGCCAGCCCCTGCGCGGGGCTCGGCGGGGGGCCCGCCCCGGGGGACGGCGCCGCGGTCTCTTCCCATGGGGCAGTAGTCGGCCGGGTGGCCGAAAAAGTTCCCGCACATGTCCGGATCGGGAAAACAGCCCGGCACCGGCGTCGGAACCGGTGGGCCCAGCCGCGGCACCGGAGGGCCCAGTCCCGTACCGGAGGGTCCGTCTCCGTACCGGGGTCCGTCTCCGTACCGGAGGGCCAGCCCCGTACCGGCGGGCCCAGTCCCCGTACCGGAGGGCCCGCCCCCGTACCGAAGGGCCCGGCCCCCTACCGGAGGACCCGCCCCCATCCCGGAGGCCCCAGTCATGCGCCGGGACGGCCTCAGCCGCCTCAGCCCCCGTGCTTCCCCCCGGCGTCCAGCGCGGCCTGCTCCAACCGTTCCCGGTGGCCTTCCCAGTACGCCGCGTCGCCCGGCGGTACGGCGTCGTTGTCCCGGTTCATCCCGACGACGCCGTCGATGAGTTCGCGCAGGATGTCCGCGTGCCCGGCGTGCCGGTGCGTATCGCCGGTCACGCGGACGACGGCGTGGAGCAGCGTCACGTCGTCGCGGCCGGCCGGCCACCACGGCACCCTGCCGACCGTGTCCAGCTCCAGCGCGTCCAGCGTCGCGTCCGCGTGCGCCCACGCCCGGCGGTAGAGGCCGACGATCTGCTCGCGCGACTCGTCGGCGGTGGCCCACATGTCGGCGTTCGCCTCGGCGCCCTCGGCGACCCAGGGCAGCGACTCGCCGGACGGCCGTCCGAAGGTGTCGCCGAGGTAGCCGAGTTCGACGCTCGCCACATGCTTGACCAGGCCCAGCAGGTTGGTGCCCGTGGGGGTGAGCGGGCGGCGGATGTCGTACTCCGAGAGCCCTTCGAGCTTCCACAGGAGGGCGTCGCGGGCGTTCTGGAGGTAGCGGCGGAGAATATCCTTGGGGTCCGATGCGTTCATGGGCCCAGTCTGCCGCTCGCCCCCTGCGGTGATCATCGGCATTTCCGCCGGCTGCGCCCCGGAGGAGGGCGGGTGGACATGGCGGATGCCTGGCAGTGGGACGACCTGCTGTTCGCGGGGACGGCGGGCTACTACCGGCGCGGCCGACTGCCCTACGCCCCCGGGCTGGCGGACGCGCTCGCCGGGGCCCTGGAGCTCGACGGCACGGGACGCCTCATCGACGTGGGCTGCGGACCGGGCACCCTGGCCCTGGAGTTGGCCCACCTGTTCGACGAGGTCGTCGGGGTGGACCCGGACGGGGAGATGGTCGCTGAGGGCGAGCGCGACGCGGCCGCCCGGGGGCTGACCGACCGGACCCGGTGGGTACGGGCCCGGGCCGAGGAACTGCCCGCGCGGCTGGGGACGTTCACGGTCGCCGTGTTCGGCCAGTCCTTCCACTGGATGGACCAGGAGCGGGTGGCGGGGCTGGTACGGGACATGCTCCGGCCCGGCGGGGCCCTGGTGCACGTGTCGGACCTGAAGGGGGAGGTCCGGACCGTCGAGGGCCTGCCGTATCCGGCGGTGCCGTACGAGGCGGTGGGCGACCTGGTCAAGGAGTACCTGGGGCCGGTGCGGCGGGCCGGGCGGGGCGTCCTCCCGCAGGGCACGCGCGGGGGCGAGGCGCGGGTGCTGGCCCGGGCGGGGTTCCGCGGGCCCGAGCGGCTCGTCGTGCCCGGCGGGCAGGCGCTGGAGCGGACGGTTGACGACGTGGTCGCGTGGGCCTTCTCGATGTCGTCCTCGGCCCCGCACCTGTTCGGCGGGCGCCGCGACGCCTTCGAGGAGGATCTGCGGCGGCTCCTGGCGGCCGCCGCCCCGGCGGGCCGGTTCTCCGAGCGCGGGCCGGGCACCGGGATCCACCTCTGGCACGCGGACCGCACCGACCGCACGGACCCCGCCTGAAACCTCAAGGGGTGTGGCATCGCCCACAGCGCGCTCCGGCCCGCACCACCGGCCCCCGCCCGATTTCCGTGCCGTACCGGGGGAGCGGCGGGCCCCCGGCCGCTCGGGCGGCACCGGGCCGTGACCGGGATCTCGTTCTGTACGGGCCGGGGCGCTGGCACGCTGGTCGGGTCATCAGGGGACGGGGCCCCAACCCACGCCGTACGAAGAGCGAGACGCCATGACCGCGACCACCGCCGCAGGAAACGCCCACCACGCCCGCCGTGCCCGCACCGGCGGCCCCGGGGACGGCTCGAAGCTGATGGAGCACATCGCCGGCTGGGCCTTCGTGGTCGTGTTCGCGATGCTCGTCACCCAGCTCGGCCTGCTGTAACGGCCGGAAACGGCGGCGGGGGCGGGTGACCCGCCCGCCCCCACCGCCGTCGCGGTCGGTCAGCCGATCGCCTTGATCAGCTCACCGTTGCCCGTGTCACCGCTCAGCTCCCAGAAGAACGTGCCGCCCAGGCCCTGCTCGTTCTTGTAGGTCATCTTGGTGCCGATGGTCTCCGGGGTGTCGTAGCTCCACCAGTTGTTCCCGCAGTGCGCGTACGCCGTGCCCGCGACCTTGCCCGTGGCCGGGCAGCTGTCCTTGAGGACCTTGTAGTCCTCGATGCCCGCCTCGTACGTGCCCGGCGCGGCGCCCGTCGCGCTGCCGCCCGGCTCGGACTGCGTGACGCCGGTCCAGCCGCGGCCGTAGAAGCCGATGCCCAGCAGCAGCTTCTCCGAGGGGATGCCCAGCGACTTCAGCTTGGAGATCGCGGCGTCGGAGTTGAAGCCCTCCGCCGGGATGCCCGGGTAGGAGGTCAGCGGGGAGTGCGGGGCCGTCGGGCCCTGCGCCGCGAACGCGCCGAAGAAGTCGTACGTCATCGGCAGGTACCAGTCGAGGTGCTCGGCCGCCCCCGCGTAGTCCACCGCGTCGATCTTGCCGCCGTCCGAGCCGTCCGCCGTGATCGCCGAGGTGATCAGGTTGTCGTTCCCGAAGGCCTTGCGCAGCTCGCCCAGCAGATTGCCGTACGCGTCGCGGCCGCTGGTGTCACACGTGAGACCGCAGGCGTTGGGGTACTCCCAGTCGATGTCGATGCCGTCGAAGACATCGGCCCAGCGGGGGTCCTCCACCAGGTCGTAGCAGGACTTCGCGAACGCGGCGGGGTTCTGTGCCGCTTCGCCGAAGCCGCCGGACCAGCTCCAGCCGCCGAAGGACCAGAGGACCTTGAGGTCGGGGTGGAGCTTCTTCAGCTTGCGCAACTGGTTGAAGTTGCCGCGCAGTTCCTGGTCCCAGGCGTCCGCGACCCCGTCGACCGACTCCTCGGCGGTGTAGGCCTTCTCGTAGTCGGCGTAGGAGTCGCCGATCTGGCACTTGCCGCCGGTCACGTTGCCGAAGGCGTAGTTGATATGGGTCAGCTTGTCCGCGGAACCCGACGTCTCGATGTTCTTGACGTGGTAATCGCGGTCGTACGTACCCCAGTTGGTGAAGTAACCGATCACCTTGTCGCCCGCGGCGGCCGTGGGGGCGGCCTCCTTCGCGGTGGCGGCGGCCGGCTGCGCGGCGGGGGTCGCGCCGGCCGGGGACATGCCCGCGACGCCGAGCAGAGTGGCGCCGAGGGCCGCCGTACAGGCGGCCGCGGCGAGCGCCCGGAGCCGGGCGCGGGGACGGTGCAGCTTGAGCATCGTGGCTCCTCGTGGGGGAGGGCTGGTGCGTGGGGGGTGCTGGCCGAACTCCGGGCGACTGCGCCCGGTTTGACATGAACGCGGTTAGCGTTGGGGGGAACCGTAGAAGGACTAGACCAGTTGGGTCAATGGTTCGGACCAATTCACTGATCGTTCAGGGCCTCTTCACGCCTCCGACCTGCCCGTTGCCCCCGTGACGGAAGGCGTCCGATCGGGCATACTCAACCCGCCACAGCCGATGACCGCGCCCCCCGTGACCCGGGAGGGCAGGATCGGCCGGGCAGTCTGTTTTTCCCGGGTCTCTTCCGGGAGATCACCCGGCGGCGCCTCTCACACCCCGAGCGCGCGACCGCCGCAACGCCCGACAGGGAGGAGAGCGCCGTCATGTCCGACCGTGCCCCGCAGCCGGTGGAACGCCGTCTGCCCACCGAGGAGTCCCGGCAGCTCGTCGCGCTCGTCCGCGACATCGTGTCGAAGGAGATCGCTCCCCGGGCGGCCGAGGAGGAGGAAGCGGGCGTCTTCCCCCGCGAGGTCTTCACCCTCCTGTCCGAGTCCGGACTGCTCGGACTCCCGTACGGTTGCGACCACGGCGGCGGTGACCAGCCCTACGAGGTCTACCTCCAGGTCCTGGAGGAACTGGCCGCCGCCCGGCTCACCGTGGGACTCGGCGTCAGCGTCCACTCCCTCGCCTGCCACGCGCTCGCCGGATACGGCACCGACGAGCAGCAGGCCGCACACCTCCCGGCGATGCTCTCCGGCGGCCTGCTGGGCGCCTACTGCCTCTCCGAGCCCGCCTCCGGCTCCGACGCCGCCTCGCTGCGGACCAAGGCCGTGCGGGACGGGGACGAGTGGGTCATCACCGGGACCAAGGCGTGGATCACCCACGGCGGCGTCGCGGACTTCTGCACGGTGCTGGCCCGTACCGGCGTCGAGGGCCCCCGCGGCATCACGGCCTTCCTCGTCCCCGGCGACGCCGAGGGCCTGAACGCCGCTCTCCCCGAGAAGAAGATGGGGATGAAGGGCTCGCCCACGGCCCAGCTCCACTTCGACGGCGTACGGGTCGCCGACGACCGGCTCATCGGCGAGGAGGGCCAGGGCTTCGCCATCGCCCTGTCCGCGCTCGACTCCGGCCGCCTCGGCATCGCCGCCTGCGCGATCGGGGTCGCCCAGGCCGCCCTGGACGAGGCCGTCCGCTACGCCACCGACCGGCGCCAGTTCGGCCGCCCCATCGCGGACTTCCAGGGGCTGCGGTTCATGCTCGCCGACATGGCCACCCAGATCGAGGCCGGCCGGGCGCTGTATCTGGAGGCGGCGCGGCTGCGCGACGCGGGGGAGCCGTTCTCCCGGCAGGCCGCCATGGCGAAGCTGTTCTGCACGGACGCGGCCATGCGTGTGACCACCGACGCCGTCCAGGTGCTCGGCGGCTACGGCTACACGCTCGACTTCCCGGTCGAGCGACTGATGCGCGAGGCGAAGGTGCTCCAGATCGTGGAGGGCACCAATCAGATCCAGCGCATGGTCATCGCGCGCCACCTCGCGGGGCCCGAGACGCGCTGAACCGCAGCGGCCCCTCCGACCACGCCGGCAGCGCCGCGGCCTGGACCCACTCCGGGTCGCGGCGGCCCGGCAGGGTCCGGCCCGTGCTCTCCCACTGTCTGAGCAGCGCGCTGTAGATCGGCGGATCCACGGGTGCGCCCATCGGTGAGGTCCCCGTGGAGCGGGGCAGCGGCTGGGCGGGCGTTCCCGGCTGCGGAACCGATTCTTCGGAGGCGGGTGCGGCGAGCCGGCGGCGACCCGAACCGACTGGAGAATGCAGCGTGGTCATACGGGGCCAACGCGGCAGGGCGGGCCGGCGTCACTGCCCCGCCGATTCGAGCGCTCGTTCGCGGGGGCCCGCGTCCGGTGACGGCGACCGGCGGGCGTGGGAGCCGCGGCACCACGGCGGCCGGCCGTCGTGGTGCTGGGCAGGGCGTACGGGGTGCGGGTCAGGCGGCCTCGCGCAGCGTCCGCGGCACGCGCAGCGGACGGGAGCCGGGTCCTCCGGCGTGCGAGAAGGGCTGCATCCGCCAGTCGAGGCCCTGGGGCAGCGTCAGCAGCATCCCGGCCTCCTGCTCCTGGAGTTCCAGCGTCGCGTCCGCGGGCCGGGCCTCGCCCGCGCCGCGGCCGGTTCCGGCGCAGACGGTGAGGACGAAGGGGTTCCACGGCGTGGGGCACCGGGCGTGCTCCGGCAGGACGTCCTCGTCGGCCAGCAGCGCGATGGGCTGGGCGCAGTCCGGGCAGATCACCCGGACCATTTCGAACATGTCGTACGCGTCGAAGCCGTCGTCGTCCGGATCGACAGGCTCCGGTTCGGTACGTCCGGTGAGCTTCAGGCTCTGCATGGAAATTCCCCCCTCGGGTGGGCCGACAAGGCGCCACGGCCTCGACCACAGCAAGCACTTCCCGTCGCGCATGGCCGGTAACCGCCAGGCGGCCCGCTACCGACCCGCAACCCTGTGGCGTTCGTCACATGCCGCCCGCAGGTGCCGTTCCGTGACCCCCCGCGACTGTGCCGAGCGGTGCCCGGGGCCATAGGTTGATCCGCATGGAGGAGCTGGACCGTCAGATCGTTGAGTTGCTCGTCAAGGACGGGCGGATGAGCTACACCGACCTGGGCAAGGCCACGGGCCTGTCCACCTCGGCGGTTCATCAGCGTGTCCGCAGGCTGGAGCAGCGCGGGGTGATCCGCGGCTATGCCGCGGTCGTCGACCCCGAGGCCGTCGGGCTGCCCCTCACCGCGTTCATCTCGGTGAAACCGTTCGACCCGAGCGCACCCGACGACATCGCCGAGCGGCTCGCCGGGGTGCCCGAACTGGAGGCCTGCCACAGCGTCGCCGGGGACGAGAACTACATCCTCAAGGTGCGGGTGGCGACCCCGCTGGAGCTGGAACACCTGCTCACCCGGATCCGTACGCTCGCCGGCGTCTCCACCCGCACCACCGTCGTTCTCTCCACCCCGTACGAGGCCCGGCCCCCGCGGATCTGAAGCCCGCAACCCCGGGTCCGGCCACTCGGGAGGGGGGCGCGGTCCGGGCGGCCCCCGGCAGGCGCGAGACTGGTCCCATGAGCCAGAGCACCGCCCCCCAGAGCGCCCCCGACCACCGCACCGTGCTGCTGCGCGGCGGAGACGTCCACAGCCCCGCCGACCCGTTCGCCACCGCGATGGTCGTCGAACGCGGGCATGTCGCCTGGGTGGGGTCCGAGGGGGCCGCCGACGCCTTCGCGAGCGGTGTGGACGAGGTCGTCGACCTCGAAGGCGCCCTGGTCACCCCGGCGTTCACCGACGCCCATGTGCACACCACCGCCACCGGCCTGGCCCTGACCGGACTCGACCTCTCCGGCGCCCGCACCCTGTCCGATGCGCTCGGCCTCGTCCGCGCGTTCGGCCACGGCCGCGCCCCCGGGGACGTCCTGCTCGGGCACGGCTGGGACGCCGCCCGCTGGCCCGAGCGGCGCCACCCCTCGCGCGCCGAGCTCGACGAGGCGGCCGGCGGCCGGGCCCTCTACCTGCCGCGCATCGACGTGCACTCCGCGGTCGTCACGACGGCCCTGCTGGACCTCGTCCCCGGAGTCACCGCGATGAGCGGGTACCACCCGGACGGGCCGCTGACCGGCGACGCCCACCACGCGGTACGGGCCGCCGCCCACGACGCGCTCCCGGCCGCCCAGCGGGCCGCCGCCCAGCGTGCCGCCCTCGACCACGCCGCCTCCCTCGGCATCGGCAGCGTCCACGAGTGCGCCGGGCCCGAGATCTCCGACGAGGAGGACTTCACCGCCCTCCTCGCGCTCGCCGCCGAACGGCCGGGACCGCGCGTCTTCGGCCTGTGGGCCGAGGAGGTCGCGGACGAGAAGGACGCCCGTCGCATCCGCGAACTCGGCGCGATCGGCGCGGCCGGCGACCTCTTCGTCGACGGCTCCCTCGGCTCGCACACCGCCTGCCTGCACCAGCCCTACGCGGACGCCCCGCACACCGGCACCGCCCACCTGGACGCCGCCCGGATCGCCGCCCACGTCACCGCCTGCACCGAGGCGGGCCTCCAGGCGGGCTTCCACGCCATCGGGGACGCGGCGGTCTCCGCCGTGGTGGACGGGGTCAGGGCCGCCGCCTCCACGCTCGGCCTCGACCGGATCCGGGCCGCCCGGCACCGCGTCGAACACGCCGAGATGCTCACCCCCGAGACGATCGCCGCCTTCGCGGAGCTGGGCCTCACCGCCTCCGTCCAGCCCGCCTTCGACGCCGCCTGGGGCGGCCCGGAGGGGATGTACGCCGAGCGCCTCGGCGCGGAGCGGGCCGCCACTCTCAACCCGTACGCCGCGCTGCTGCGCGCCGGTGTGCCGCTCGCCTTCGGCTCCGACAGCCCGGTCACGCCGCTCGACCCCTGGGGCGCCGTGCGGGCCGCCGCCCACCACCGCACCCCGGAGCACCGCGTCTCGGTCCGCGCCGCCTTCACCGCCCACACCCGGGGCGGCTGGCGCGCCATCGGCCGCGACGACGCGGGTCTCCTGGTGCCCGGCGCCCCGGCCGACTACGCCGTCTGGCGCACCGCCGAACTCCTGGTCCAGGCCCCCGACGACCGGGTCGCCCGCTGGTCCACCGACCCCCGGTCCGGGACGCCCGGCCTGCCGGATCTCACCCCCGGGGCCGACCTTCCCGTCTGCCTGCGGACCGTGGTCCTCGGGCAAACGGTCTACGTGCGACCGAACGAGTGATGTCAGGACATTTCGTACCGCCGATCGATGGCCCGATCACCGGTTCACGACCTGCACCCCTTCGGCACTGACCAGGCCATTTCAGAAAAAGTCGCAGGTCGCACGGCTGTTGACAGAAAGCGCCCACGGGCCGGTAGGTTCGGCCGGGTCCACCACAGGACGTCCGACCGGTTAAACCTCCACGCAGTCGTCGAACGCCGCTGGGTCATGAGGCGGTGTGCCGCACCGGCGCACCACCGCTGACAGCCAGGTTCAGCGCCCGCGCCTCGGGGGCGAGGGAAGGGTTCAGCCGGACGGAGGGTGCGACCCGGGTGGGGCCCGGACGTTCAGTAGACAACGGCTTTCGGTCGACCCGCAGCCAGCGGGTCCCAGGTCGGCCCGAAGGGCGCCGGGCCCCGATCCGCAGTTCCACCGTGGGGGCGCGTCCCGCCGGCCGGTGTGCTGGATATGGTGTCCCCCTGTGTACGGACTCTAAGGGGCAGTAGTGAAAGACGGCGGTCAGAGGCAGTTCGGCCCGCTCGGCAAGGTTCTGGTGATCATTCCGACCTACAACGAGGTCGAGAACATCAAGCCGATCGTCGACCGGGTGCGCACCGCCGTCCCGGACGCCGACATCCTGGTGGCCGACGACAACAGCCCCGACGGCACCGGCAAGGCCGCCGACGAGATCGCGGCGGCCGACGACCAGGTCCACGTCCTGCACCGCAAGGGCAAGGAAGGGCTCGGCGCCGCCTACCTCGCCGGCTTCGCCTGGGGCTCCGAGCACGGCTACGGCGTCCTCGTCGAGATGGACGCCGACGGCTCCCACCAGCCCGAGGAGCTGCCCCGGCTGCTCACCGCGCTCAAGGGCGCCGACCTGGTCCTCGGCTCCCGCTGGGTGCCGGGTGGCCGCGTGGTCAACTGGCCCAGGAGCCGCGAGGTCATCTCGCGCGGCGGCAGCCTCTACTCCCGGCTCGCCCTCGGCCTCTCCGTCCGGGACGTCACCGGCGGCTACCGCGCCTTCCGCACCGAGACGCTGAACGGCCTCGGACTGGGCGAGGTCGCCTCGCAGGGCTACTGCTTCCAGGTGGACCTCGCCCGCCGCGCTGTCGAGGCGGGCTATCACGTGGTCGAGGTCCCCATCACCTTCGTCGACCGGGAGATCGGCGACTCGAAGATGAGCCGGGACATCCTCGTCGAGGCGCTGTGGCGGGTCACCGGATGGGGCATCACCTCCCGCGCCAACAAGGTCCTGGGCCGCAAGGCCCTCTGACGCTCCCGGACCGGCCGGCCGGGGCGGGCCGGCCCACTTCATGATCACCCCCTTACGCCGCTTGCACGCCGGTACGGGCACACTGGGGGCATGACGACCGGCACTCCGCCCCCGACCCGTCCCCGGCGCTCGCGCGCCCGTAGATTCCTGCCGCTGGCCCTGGCCGCCTGGCTGGTGCTGGAGATCTGGCTCCTGACCCTGGTCGCCTCGGCCGCGGGCGGCCTCACCGTCCTGCTGATCCTGGTGGCCGGAGCCGTGCTCGGCGCCGTGGTCATCAAGAGCGCCGGCCGGCGCGCCTTCAAGAACCTGACCGAGACCCTCCAGCAGATGCCGGGACAGCCCGGTGCCCCCGCCACGCCACCGGCCGGCCCCGCGGGCGGCAAGGGCTCCCGGGGCAACGGACTGCTGATGCTGGGCGGACTGCTGCTCCTGATCCCCGGCCTGATCTCGGACGCGGCCGGTCTCATCCTGCTGGTGCCGCCGGTGCGCACCATGATCGGCCGGTACGCGGAGCGCTCGCTGGAGAGCCGGATGCGGGCCGCGACGCCGGGCAGCCTCTCGGACGCTTTCCAGCAGGCCAGGATGCACCGGCCGGACGGAAAGGTCGTCCAGGGCGAGGTCATCCGCGAGGAGGACCCCCAGGCGCCCGGCGGGCCCGGCGACGACCCCCAGGGCCCCCGCCCGCCCCTCACGCCCTGACGGGCAGCGGCTCCCGGCCCCGGTCGGGAGCCCGCCTCGCCGGCGCCGGGAGCACGCAGAAGA
>NZ_JBHXJG010000214.1:0-12602 GCF_042723425.1 Streptomyces sp. NPDC058375
CCGCGTCGTAGAGTCCTACGACGCGGCCCGGCCGCACCTCGTGGCAAACGGGCCACGCCGTTGTCACACGTCTCACGTAGGCTCGGAAGTACCGGTAGCCGCAGAAGAGCGACCGCACCGCCCCGGGGGAGGGATCCACCGTGCTCATCGACACCTACGACCGGGTCGCCACCGACCTGCGCGTGTCACTCACCGACAAGTGCAACCTGCGCTGCACCTACTGCATGCCCGAAGAGGGCCTCCAGTGGCTCGGCAAGAGCGAGCTGCTCTCCGACGACGAGATCGTGCGCCTGATCCGTATCGCCGTCACCTCGCTCGGCATCACCGAGGTCCGTTTCACCGGCGGCGAGCCCCTGCTGCGCCCCGGCCTCGTCTCCATCGTCGAGCAGTGCGCCGCGCTCACCCCACGCCCCCGGATGTCGCTCACGACCAACGGCATCGGACTCAAGCGGACCGCCACCGCCCTCAAGGCCGCGGGGCTCGACCGGGTCAACGTCTCGCTGGACACCCTGCGCCCCGACGTCTTCAAGACCCTCACCCGCCGTGACCGCCACAAGGACGTGCTGGACGGCCTGGAGGCCGCCCGCGAGGCCGGGCTCACCCCGGTGAAGGTCAACTCCGTCCTGATGCCCGGACTCAACGACGACGAGGCCCCCGAGCTGCTCGCCTGGGCCGTCGCCCACGACTACGAGCTCCGCTTCATCGAGCAGATGCCGCTCGACGCCCAGCACGGCTGGAAGCGCGACGGCATGATCACCGCCGGCGACATCCTCGCCTCGCTGCGCACCCGCTTCACCCTCACCGCCGAGAGCGACGAGTCCCGCGGCTCCGCGCCCGCCGAGCGCTGGACCGTCGACGGCGGCCCGCACCGCGTCGGCGTGATCGCCTCCGTCACCCGCCCGTTCTGCCGCGCCTGCGACCGCACCCGGCTCACCGCAGACGGCCAGGTCCGCACCTGCCTCTTCGCCCGCGAGGAGACCGATCTGCGCGGGGCCCTGCGCGGGGACGCGCCGGACGAGGAGATCGCCCAGCTCTGGCGGACGGCCATGTGGGGCAAGAAGGCGGGCTCCGGACTGGACGACCCGACCTTCCTGCAGCCCGACCGCCCGATGTCGGCGATCGGCGGCTGACGCCGAGGCGTCCCGCGAGCCCTCGGGGGCTCAGGTGTCCCGCGACCCCTCGGGGCCGGGCCGGCCGGGCTCCCAGTCCTTCAGCGCCACGACATCCTTGAGGAAACCCCGTACACCGAGGAACGAGGACAGGTGCTCCCGGTGCTCGTCGCAGGCCAGCCAGGTCTTGCGCCGCTCGGGCGTGTGCAGTTTGGGGTTGTTCCAGGCGAGCACCCACACAGCGGCGGCCCGGCAGCCCTTGGCGGAACAGAGCGGGGCGCCGGTGGGGCTCTCGGCGGACGTCTCGGGAAAGATCACGTCATCCAGCCTAAGCCAGTGCTCCGCGGGCCAAGTCAGATGCTCCGCGAGCTTTCCTGACGCATCCCCGGCCGGAGAAAGGGCGACGCCGAGCAGCCACGGGGGGAGCTGCCCGGCGTCGGTCCGTCGCTCCGACGGGGGATGCGGAGCGCTCTCGAAGTATGTCACGGGGACCGGGGTACGGTGCACCGGAACGTCATGATTGATCTGAGCTTTTCCTGAGCTTCGCGGGACGTGCGGGCTCAGCTGTGCTCATGCGGCGGCGGCACCCGGCCGGACGACCCCTGGGCGTCCCCGGACTCCGCCTGACCGGCCACCGGGGCGGCCTCCAGGGTCGGCCGCATCGGCATCGGCACGAACGTCGTCGGCAGTGAAGTCGCGTTCTCCCGACCGGCGTTGGCGATGACCACCGCCACGTACGGCAGCAGCACGCCCAGCACGAGCGCCACGATCGCCACATGCCGCTCCACGTTCCACAGCACCGCGGCCAGCACCACCGACACCGTGCGGACCGACATCGAGATCACATAGCGTCGCTGTCGGCCGCGGACGTCGTCCGTCAGCCCCTGACGGGCGCCCGTGATCCGGATGACCTCCGAATCCGCGTTCTTCCGCAGCATGCTCCACCACCAGATGTCGTCGCCGGACGCTCACGGACCGGGCCGCATCCACGGTACGCCTGCTCCGCGCCGGAAAGGCGACCGGGGGCCCGCCCGACGGGTGAGACCGGTCGTCCCCCGGACGGCCCAACCGGGCATGCGCCGCCCGGACGCCGGGCCGAGACTGGGCGGACGCGCACTCCGCGCCGTACGAGGAGGCGAAATGAGCTGGTTGTGGGCAATCATCGTGGGACTGGTCCTCGGTGTCATCGCCAGAGCGATCCTGCCCGGTAAGCAGGACATCCCGCTCTGGCTGACCGCCGTGTTCGGCATCCTCGGCAGCATCCTCGGTAACGCCGTGGCCGGCTGGATCGGCGTCGAGGACACCAAGGGCATCGACTGGATCCGCCATCTGCTGCAGTTGGCGGGCGCCGTGGCGGTCGTCGCCGTCGGCGACATGGCCTGGCAGAAGATCCGGGGCGGCCGCAGCCAGAGAACCTGACCGGCTGCACATGAACCCGCGGCCGGACACGCGAGGAAAGCGTGTCCGGCCGCGGCGTCATGCGTAGTGCCCGGGGTGGGTCAGCCCGCCGGGCTGACCTCCACGGCCGCCAGGTTCTTCTTGCCCCGGCGCAGCACCAGCCAGCGCCCGTGCAGCAGCTCCCCGGCGTCCGGCGCGACCTCGCCGTCGACGACCTTCACGTTGTTCACGTAGGCGCCGCCCTCCTTGACCGTGCGCCGCGCACCCGACTTGCTCGGCGCGAGACCGACCTCCACCAGCAGGTCCACCAGCGGACCCAGCTCGGCGACGGTGGCGTGCGGCACCTCGGACAGGGCCGCGCTCAGCGTCGCCTCGTCCAGCTCGGCCAGATCGCCCTGCCCGAACAGCGCCTTCGACGCCGCGATCACGGCCGCGCACTGCGCACCGCCGTGCACCAGCGTCGTCAGCTCCTCGGCCAGCGCGCGCTGCGCGTTGCGGGCCTGCGGCCGCTCCTCGGTCAGCTCCTCCAGCTCCTCCAGCTCCTCACGGCTCTTGAAGCTGAGGATGCGCAGGTACCGCGAGACGTCCCGGTCGTCCACGTTCAGCCAGAACTGGTAGAACGCGTACGGCGTCGTCATCTCCGGGTCGAGCCAGACGGCACCGCTCTCGGACTTGCCGAACTTCGTCCCGTCCGCCTTCGTCATCAGCGGCGTCGCCAGCGCGTGCACGACCGCGCCCGGCTCCAGGCGGTGGATCAGGTCGATGCCCGCGGTGAGGTTGCCCCACTGGTCGCTGCCGCCCTGCTGGAGGGTGCAGCCGTGCCGGCGGTACAGCTCCAGGAAGTCCATGCCCTGGAGCAGCTGGTAGCTGAACTCGGTGTAGCTGATGCCCCCCTGCGACTCCAGTCGGCGGGCGACCGAGTCCTTGGTGAGCATCTTGTTGACCCGGAAGTGCTTGCCGATGTCCCGCAGGAACTCGATCGCGGACATGCCCGCGGTCCAGTCCAGGTTGTTGACCATCGTCGCCGCGTTCGGGCCCTCGAAGGTGAGGAAGGGCTCGATCTGCCCCCGCAGCCGCTGCACCCAGGCGGCGATGGTCTCCGGGTCGTTCAGCGTGCGCTCCGCGGTGGGCCGCGGGTCACCGATCTGACCCGTGGCCCCGCCGACCAGCGCGAGCGGCTTCAGCCCGGCCTGCTGGAGCCGCCGCATGGTGAGCACCTGGACGAGGTGCCCCACGTGGAGGCTGGCCGCGGTCGGGTCGAAGCCGCAATAGAAGGTGACGGGACCGTCCGCGAGAGCCTTGCGCAATGCGTCCTCGTCAGTGGACTGGGCGAACAGCCCGCGCCACTTCAGCTCGTCGACGATGTCCGTCACGGTTCCGGTGCTCCTTATGCCTGGTGGAGATGTACAGATGTACGGGTCAGTCTAGGCGGGTCACACCCCCGGGCTGACCGAGCTCATGTTGAAGTCCGGGATGCGCAGCGCGGGCATCGCCGCCCGAGTGAACCAGTCGCCCCACTCGCGCGGCAGCGTCTTCTCCGTACGCCCGGCCTCCGAGGCCCGCGACAGCAGGTCGACCGGCGACTCGTTGAACCGGAAGTTGTTCACCTCGCCGACCACCTCGCCGTCCTCGACCAGATAGACGCCGTCCCGGGTCAGCCCGGTCAGCAGCAGCGTCGCCGGATCCACCTCGCGGATGTACCAGAGGCAGGTCAGCAGCAGCGCCCGCCCGGTCGTCGCGGCGACCATCTCCTCCAGCGACTTCTCGCCGCCGCCCTCCAGGAGCAGGTTGTCGATGCCCGGGGCGACCGGCAGGCCGGTCAGGCCCGCCGAGTGCCGGGTCGTCGTCAGCCGCTCCAGCTTCCCGTCCCGGACCCAGTCCGTCGGGGCCAGCGGCAGCCCGTTGTCGAAGACGGAACCGCTGTCGCCGGAGGAGTGCGCGATCACGAACGGCGCCGACTCCAGGCCCGGGGCGTGCGGGTCGCTGCGCAGGGTGAGCGGCAGCGGGGCGAGCGTCTCGCCCAGGCGCGTACCGCCGCCCGGTGTGGAGAACACTGTCCGGCCCTCCACCGCGTCCCGCGCGGTCGACGACCAGAGCTGGTAGATCAGCAGGTCCGCCACCGCGGTCGGCGGCAGCAGCGTCTCGTACCGGCCGGCCGGCAGCTCGATGCGCCGCTCCGCCCAGCGCAGCCGCTGCGCCAGCTCCGCGTCCATCGCCGCCGGGTCGACGTCCTTGAAGTCCCGGGTCGCCCGGCCCGCCCACGCGGAGCGCGTACGGTCCGGGGACTTCGCGTTCAGCTCCAGCGTCCCGTTCGGCTGGTCGTGGCGCAGCCGCAGCCCCGTCGACGTACCCAGGTAGGTGGAGGTCAGCTCGTGGTTGGCGAAGCCGTACAGCTCGCGACCCCCGGAACGGGCGCGGGCGAAGGCGTCGCCGAGCGCCGGGGCGAAGTCCGCGAAGACCTCCGAGCCGGTCTCGGCGGGCGCGTCCGTGAAGTCGGGGGAGGAGGGCACCCCGCTGACCAGCGGCTGCGCGTCCTCGGCCGGACCCGCGCCTCGGGCGGCGGCCTCGGCGGCCCGCACCAGCGGCTCCAGGTCGTCGGCGGTCACGGCGGACCGGGAGACGACGCCGGAGGCCGTGCCCTTCGCCCCGTCGACGGTCGCGATGACGGTCAGGGTCCGCCCCCGGGTCACCCCGTTCGTGGTGAGCGCGTTGCCCGCCCAGCGCAGATTGGCGGAGGACTGCTCGTCGGCGATGACCACCAGGCCGTCCGTGGTGGACAGCTCAAGGGCCCGCTCGACGATCTCGTACGGCTTGCTGACGCGGCTCATCGTCCGGCCTCCTGCGTCGTGTTGAGACTGTGCTTACCCGGGGGCCGACCCCCGGACCCCCAGCCGGTTCCGTGGTCGCCGCTCATCGTCCGGCCTCCTGCGTCGTGTTGAGGATGTTGACGCCCCGGAAGAGGGCGGAGGGGCAGCCGTGGGAAACCGCTGCGACCTGGCCCGGCTGGGCCTTGCCGCAGTTGAACGCGCCGCCGAGGACGTACGTCTGGGGGCCGCCGACCTTCTCCATCGAGCCCCAGAAGTCCGTGGTGGTCGCCTGGTATGCCACATCCCTCAGCTGCCCGGCGAGCCTGCCGTTCTCGATGCGGAAGAACCGCTGCCCGGTGAACTGGAAGTTGTAGCGCTGCATGTCGATGGACCACGAGCGGTCGCCGACCACGTAGATCCCGCGCTCGACCCCGCCGATCAGGTCCTCCGTGGACAGCCCGCCCGGGTCCGGCTGCAACGACACGTTCGCCATGCGCTGGACGGGGACATGGCCCGGCGAGTCCGCGTACGCGCAGCCGTTGGAGCGGCCGAGACCCGTCAGCTTCGCGATCCGGCGGTCCAGCTGGTAGCCGACGAGCGTGCCGTCCTTCACCAGGTCCCAGGACTGCGCCTCGACGCCCTCGTCGTCGTACCCGATGGTCGCGAGCCCGTGCTCGGCCGTGCGGTCGCCGGTAACGTTCATCACGGGGGAGCCGTACGCCAGCTTGCCCAGCTGGTCGAAGGTGGCGAACGACGTACCCGCGTACGCCGCCTCGTACCCCAGCGCCCGGTCCAGCTCCGTGGCGTGGCCGATCGACTCGTGGATGGTCAGCCACAGGTTCGACGGATCGACGACCAGGTCGTACGCCCCCGCCTCCACGCTCGGCGCCCGCATCTTCTCCGCCAGCAGCCCGGGGATCTGCTCCAGCTCGGCGTCCCAGTCCCAGCCGGTCCCGGTCAGATACTCCCAGCCCCGGCCCACCGGCGGTGCGATCGTGCGCATCGAGTCGAACTCGCCGGTCGTGCCGTCCACCGCGACGGCGGTGAACTGCGGGTGGATCCGCACCCGTTGCTGCGTGGTGACGGTACCCGCCGTGTCCGCGTAGAACTTGTTCTCGTGCACGGTCATCAGGGACGCGTCCACATGCGCGACGCCCTCCGCGCCCAGCAGCCGCCCGCTCCACTCGGCGAGCAGCGCCGCCTTCTCCTCGTCCGGTACGGAGAAGGGGTCGACGTCGTACGCCGAGACCCAGGTCCGCTCACCGTGCGACGGCTCGTCCGCCAGCTCCACCAGCTCGTCCGAGCCGGCCGCCGCGATCACCTTCGCCGACAGCTTGGCCATGGCGACGGCCTGCGAGGCCACCTTGGCGGCCGCGTCCATCGTCAGGTCCACGCCCGAGGCGAACCCCCAGGCCCCGCCGTGCACCACGCGCACCGCGTACCCGAGGTCCGTACTGTCCGACGCCCCGGCCGGCCGGGCGTCCCGCAGCCGCCAGGTGGCGCTGCGCACCCGCTCCAGCCGGAAGTCGGCGTGCGTCGCGCCGAGCGCCCGCGCCCGGGCGAGCGCCGCGTCGGCCAGCGCGCGCGACGGCAGGGCCAGGAATGACTGATCTACCTCGTGGGGCACAGGGAGTTCCCTTCTCGATACACCACGGCAGTGAACCACGCCGGAGGGTGACCGCACCGGGGTATATCGGGGACGCGTGGGCCGACCACACAACGGCGCGGACTGTAGGAACCCGACAGCACCCCGGACGAGCCACTGTCAGGGCCCGATTCCCCGATCGGCGCACGGTACCGATAGGTTTTCGATGTACCAGACCGCCAAGGAAAGGGTGATCCGTTGAGCCGCTCGGTTCTCGTCACCGGAGGAAACCGGGGCATCGGCCTCGCCATCGCCCGCGCCTTCGCCGACAACGGCGACCAGGTCGCGATCACCTACCGTTCCGGCGAGCCGCCCCAGGCCCTCACCGAGGCCGGCGTCCTCGCGGTCCGCTGCGACATCACCGACGCCGAGCAGGTGGAGCAGGCCTACAAGGAGATCGAGGAGAAGCACGGTCCCGTGGAGGTGCTGGTCGCCAACGCCGGCATCACCAAGGACCAGTTGCTGATGCGGATGTCCGAGGAGGACTTCACCTCCGTCGTCGACACCAACCTCACCGGCACCTTCCGGGTCGTCAAGCGCGCCAACCGCGGCATGCTGCGCGCCAAGAAGGGCCGCGTCGTCCTGATCTCCTCCGTCGTCGGCCTCCTCGGCTCGGCCGGTCAGGCCAACTACGCCGCCTCCAAGGCCGGGCTGGTCGGCTTCGCCCGGTCGCTGGCCCGTGAACTCGGTTCGCGGAACATCACCTTCAACGTCGTCGCCCCCGGTTTTGTCGACACCGACATGACCCAGGCGCTCACCGAGGAGCAGCGCAAGGGCATCGTGGCCCAGGTGCCGCTCGGCCGTTACGCGCGGCCCGAGGAGATCGCCGCCGCGGTGCGCTTCCTCGCCTCCGACGACGCGTCGTACATCACTGGAGCCGTCATTCCCGTTGACGGCGGATTGGGCATGGGTCACTGATCACCATGAGCGGAATTCTCGACGGCAAGCGCATCCTGATCACCGGGGTGCTGATGGAGTCGTCCATCGCGTTCCACGCCGCGAAGGTGGCCCAGCAGCAGGGTGCCGAGGTCATCCTGACGGCCTTCCCCCGCCCCACCCTGACCGAGCGCATCGCCAAGAAGCTGCCGAAGCCGGCCAAGGTCATCGAGCTGGACGTGACCAACCAGGAGCATCTGGACCGGCTGGCCGGCCTGGTGCGCGAGGAGCTCGGCTCGCTCGACGGCGTCGTCCACTCCATCGGCTTCGCGCCGCAGGACGCGCTCGGCGGCAACTTCCTCAACACCCCGTTCGAGTCCGTCGCCACGGCGATGCACGTCTCGGCGTTCTCCCTGAAGTCGCTGGCCATGGCCTGCAAGCCGCTGATGAGCGAGGGCGGCTCGATCGTCGGCCTCACCTTCGACGCCCAGTACGCCTGGCCGCAGTACGACTGGATGGGCCCGGCCAAGGCCGCGCTGGAGGCCACCTCCCGCTACCTCGCCCGCGACCTGGGCAAGGACGGGCTGCGCTGCAACCTGATCTCCGCCGGCCCGATCCGCTCCATGGCCGCCAAGTCCATCCCGGGCTTCGAGGAGCTGGCCGACGTCTGGAACACCCGCGCCCCGCTGGCCTGGGACATGAACGACCCGGAGCCGGCCGGCCGCAGCATCGTCGCCCTGCTCTCCGACTTCTTCCCGCGCACCACGGGCGAGATCATCCACGTCGACAGCGGCGTGCACATGATGGGCGCCTGACCGCGCACCGCTCTCGCTGAACGGCCCCCGGCCGCGTCACCCCGTTCCGGAGGTGGCGCGAGCGGGGGCCGTCGCCGTGCGTGGCCGCTCCGGTCGAAAACTCGGCCGATCCACCGCAGAATGGGGAGGAACCGGACTTCTTGTCAGGCTGCGGGAGGGAGACTGCTGTGCGCCCCACGCGCCGACGGACCCGTCTCCTCCTGGCCGCCCCCGTGGCCGTCGCCGCCCTCGCCGTACCCCTGGGAGTCCACGCCGCCAGGGGAGCCGACTCCGGTACGGAAGTGGCGCCCCCGAAGCCCGAACCGGCCGGGTCGGAGTGCCGTACGTCCGTCGAGGGCTCCCGGGTCGTCGCGTACTGCCACAACCCCTACCCCTCCGTCGACCTGGTCCGGCTGCACACCGAGTGCGACCGGTGGTGGGACGTCGACGCGGACGGCGCGGTGGTCGCGGTGGAGCCCGGCCGGACCGTACGGCTGGAGGACCGCTGCTGGAAAGAGGTCGCCACCGCCTGGGTCAGCCACCGCCCCGCGCCCCTGTGAGCGGGCCCCGGGGAGAGCGTCAGACCCGGTCCGTCAGGCAGTTCAGCGCATGGCTCGCCGCCTCGGCCGCCGCCGTCTCCGCGTCCCCGGCGCGGATCGCCTCGACCAGCCGGCCGTGGTCCATGTGGTTCTCCGGCCGCAGCTCGGGGCCCACGTCGCCGCGCAGATAGTCGCGCAGCAGATCCCCGAGGTCGGCGTAGAGCTCGGTGAGGACGTCGTTGTGCGAGGCGGCGACCACCGCCAGGTGCAGCGTCGCGTCCGCCGCCACGAACGCCTCCGCGTCGCCGGAGGCCCAGGCCTCCTCCCGGCGCGCCATCAGCGTGTCCAGCTGCCGCAGATCCCGGTCGGTGCGCCGGACCGCCGCCAGCCGGGCCGCCGACGACTCCAGCGTCGAGCGCAGCTCCGCGACATGGCGGGGGTCCGCCGCCGCGAACCTGCGGTGCATCACGCCGGCCAGTTCGCTCGTGGCGATCACATACGTGCCGGAGCCCTGCCGGATGTCCAGCAGCCCGTTGTGCGCGAGCGCCCGCACGGCCTCGCGGACGGTGTTACGGGCCACGCCCAGCTGCTCGACCAGCTCGGGCTCGGTCGGGATCCGCGATCCCACCGGCCACTCGCCCGAGGTGATCTGATTCCGCAACTGGGCGATCACCTGGTCGGAGAGTGCCGAACGCCGAGGAGACGTCAGCGCCATGGTGCTCCTTGCTCGTGAGCTGTGACATCCGGGCCGGACTGTCTCCCGGATTCTCTCAGCGGATGCGGGGCCCTGGGGATCCGCACGGGATCCTCCGGGATTGGACAATCAATCATCCCATGATTCTATGATGGCTCCATGCAGGACGACGAGACACAGACCCCGACCCTGAACCGCGGCCCCGCCGCGCGCACGTCCCACGACACCCGGGCCCAGCAGCTCCCCGGCGCGGCCGGGGGGCCCGCGCCCGCGCCCTGGCTGCTGCGCCTCATCGCCGTGGGACTCGTCCTGGCCGCTCTGAACCTCCGCCCCGCCATCACCAGCCTCGGCGCCCTCCTCGAAGAGGTCCGCGAGGGTCTGCACATGAGCGGCAGCGTGGCCGGAGTCCTCACCTCCGTACCGCCGCTCTGCTTCGCCGTCTTCGGAGTGACGGCGCCGCGTCTCGCCCGCCGCTTCGGCGCGGGCGCCGTGGTCTGCGCGGGCATGGCCGCCATCGCGGTGGGCCTGGTCGTCCGCCCGTACATCGGCTCCACCGCCGGCTTCCTGGCCGCCAGCGCCCTGGCCCTGATGGGCATCGCCGTCAGCAACATCCTGATGCCGGTGATCGTCAAGCGCTGGTTCCCCGACCGCGTCGGCACCATGACCGGTCTCTACTCCATGGCCCTGGCCCTCGGCACCGCCCTGGCCGCCGCCGTCACCGTCCCCGTCACCGGGGCGCTCGGCGGGAACTGGCAGGCGGGTCTCGTCGTCTGGGCCGTGCTCGCCGCCGTCGCGGTGCTGCCCTGGATCGTCCTCGTACGCGACCGCACCCCGGCTCCCGACCAGCCGTCCCCGTCCCCGGGCCGGGCGGCCACGAACACCTCCGAGGCGCCCGCCCTGCGGATCACCCGCAGCCGCACCGCCTGGGGCCTCGCCTGCTTCTTCGGGCTCCAGGCCACCGCCGCGTACATCACCATGGGCTGGATGCCGCAGATCTTCCGCGACGCCGGGGTCTCCGCCGGCACGGCCGGACTCCTGCTCGCGGTCACCATGGCGATGGGCGTCCCGCTCGCCTTCGTCATCCCCCGGGTCGCCTCCCGGCTCAAGCAGCAGGGCCCCATCGTCGTCGTCCTCGGGCTGTGCGGCCTGATCGGCTACAGCGGCCTCTACCTCGCGCCCGCCGCCGGAGCCTGGGCCTGGGCCCTGCTCCTCGGGGTCGCCAACTGCGCCTTCCCCCTCGCCCTCACCATGATCGGCATGCGGGCGCGGTCCGGTGCCGGCGTGGTCCGGCTCTCCGCCTTCGCCCAGTCCACCGGCTACCTGCTCTCGATCCCCGGCCCGCTGCTCGTCGGCGTGCTCTACCAGCACAGCGGCGGCTGGGGGCTGCCGATCGCCCTGATGGCGGGCCTCATGATTCCCCAGATGGTCGCCGGGATCCTCGCCGGCCGGGACCGGACGATCGAGGACGAGTGCTGAGATGCGACACTGACCTCATGCCAGTGCTCGATCCGAATCCCCAGAACGGCCAGAAGAAGCTTCTCCTCGTGTTCGGGGCGATGCTCCTCATCACCGTCGTCATCGGCGTGATCGCCACCATCGCCTCCCCCTGACGCCCGAGGACCCGGTGTTGACGCCCGAGGACCCGGTGGTTCCCGCACGCGGGGGTGGGGCTAGCCCCACCCTCCCCTAGGGGGCCAGGGTCAGGGTGAAGTGGGTGGGTCACCGGATGGGGCCGGCCGCCTCCGGTCGTTAAGTTCTTCGGTATCGACCCGATGACCCCACGGAGGCGGACATGCCGGCACCGACGCACACCAGGTCCCACCGACCGGCCGCGGACGGTGTCGAGATCCGGCTGCCCTGGTGGGCCGTCGCCCTGCCCGCCGTGGCGTTCGCCGCGCTGCTGCTGATGATCCTCAGCCCCGGGCAGGCCCACGCCGCCACCGGCGACCCCGCGCTCGGACAGCTGATCGAGCGCACCCTCCAGCCGTTGTTCCGGTGAGCCGAAGCCGCCCCGGACCAGCGCGCCAACTCCCCGGACGAGCCCGTCAACACCCTGCGCCAGAGGCCGCGTTTCATGCGAAGCTGAGGTGTATGAGCGTCGAGACACCTCGCAGGATCGTCCTTCTCCGGCATGCCAAGGCGGAATGGTCACAGGCTTCCGATCATGAGCGCCCACTGGCCGAGCGCGGCCGAAAGGACGCGCCCGTGGCCGGCCGCAAGCTCGCCGATTCCGGCATCGATTTCGATCTGGCCCTCTGCTCCAGTGCCGCCAGGACGCGGGAGACCTGGAAGCTGGCGGTCCACGAATTCGCCCAGCGCCCCCGGACCGTCTACGAGGAGAGGCTGTACGAGGCCTCCCTCGGCGAACTGATCGCCCTGTTCAACGAGACCCCGGACGAGGTGCGCAACCTCCTGGTCATCGGCCACAACCCCGGGATGCACGGGGCCGCCGACGCCCTCTCCGGCTCGGCCGAAGGCGACACCCTGGCCCGGATGACCCGGGACGGTTTCCCCACCGCCGCTTACGCCGTGTTGGAGTTCCCGGGCTCCTGGAAGAGCGTGGAGCACGGAGCGGGCAAGCTCACCGAATACTGGACACCGAACGACTGAGCACACGCGGAGGACCACTGGGCGCGCACCGGACGATCGGGCGCGCCAGGACGACCGAGTAAGCACCGGACGACCGAGTCACCGGACGACCGAGTACGCGCACAGGGCCCCGGCACCTCCGCGGTGCCGG
>NZ_JBHXJG010000215.1:0-12531 GCF_042723425.1 Streptomyces sp. NPDC058375
GCCTTGAACGCGTTCAAAAATACTCTCGGGCATGACTGTAGACCCCTTCTTGAACATGTTCAAGAAGGGGTCTACAGTCATGCCCGAGACCCCTTCTTGAACATGTTCAAGAAGGGGCTGCGGGGTGGGGATCAGAGGACCTCGGACCCGTCCGGATCCGTCAGGGCGTCCGCGATCTCCGCGCGCAACGCCTCGCCGTGCAACGGCGTCAGCTCCGCGAGCGCGGTGTTCCACTCCTCGGCCGCGCTCTCCACCGCCTCCCGGAAACTCCGCGTCACGGCTCCCCGGGCGAAGAACAGCGCCACCGCGCCCACCGGCCGCAGCAGCCACCGCCCGCGCACGCCCAGCACCACCGAGACCCGCCAGGAACCGTCCTCGGCCGGGCGCGGGGTGACCGTCAGACGGGCCTTGCCCAGCCGGTGCACCGCCTTGCCGGACACCGGGGCCCGGGCGGCCGGGGGAGCCGCGGGAAGCCGGTCCACCGCCGCCCACCAGGCGGCCAGATCCGCCTTGCCGCGCCCCGAGAAGCGGTACAGCGAACCGCCCTTCGGGTTGTGCCCGGACAGGGAGAGCTCCAGCGCCCGGGGCGTCAGCGGATCGCGCAGCCGTATCTTCGTCCGGACGGAGAAGGAGGCGTCCTCCATGAGGTTCTCCACCTCTATGGAGCGGGAGGGCCGCCACTCACGCAGAACGGTCGCCTCCGACACCGGGACAGCCTGCGCGACGGGCCCGGAGGCGGGCTCCGGGGCGGGGGCGGCCTCCGAGGACGCGGGCTTCTCCGGCGCCTCCGGGGTGCTCGCATAGCGCGCTCCCGGCTGCAGATGACGCCCCTTCAGCAGCCGCAGGCCGTCCACGGCCCGCCCGTCGGCCAGCAGGACCGCCCCGTCCGGGCCCTCCCGGGAGGCGTCCAGGAGGCCGACCGTCAGGCCGGCGGCCTCCTCGAACCAGCCACGGTCCAGAGGAGCGACGGTGACCGTGTGCTCGAAGCGCGCCATGGGACCGCCCCGGGGCTCAGGCGCTCATGGAGCGGGCGTGGTTGAGCTGGCCCATGATCGCCGGGAAGGTGTGCGGGCCCATGGCCGGGATCATCGTGGAGTGGTGCCGGCCGCCGCTGGTGACCGTGACCTGGATGAAGCCGGTGGTCCGCTTCTCCTTCATCAGCAGGAACAACAGGCCGATCAGGCAGAACAGCGCGAAGATGATCGCCAGCACGACCGCGTGCGTCGGGATCTTCTCCTCTGTGCGCGACATGTCCGTGGCCGTCCAGACCGCGCCCTTGAGCGGCATCGACCCGGACGGGGTGACGATCGCGTCGCTCATCACGGTGATGTCGCCGATCGACAGCACCGGCACCCCGCCCTGGCCGGGCACGCCCTGCGGCACCGGCAGGTACTGCCCGGGCATCGTCGGCTGAGCGTGCTGCGGGTACCCGTAACCGGGCCCCGGCTGGGTCGCCGCCTCCGGCAGCGGCTGCGGATAGCCGTACGCGGGCGTGGCGCCCGGCGCCGGATACCCGTACGCCTGGCCGTCGGCGACGGTCGGCTGGTGACCCGGCTGCTGCTGGGGCGGGCCCCACTTGTACGCGTCGTCCGCGTACGGATTCGGCTCGCTCACGACGATCCCCGTTCTCTTTCGGTCTTCAGCTCCGCTGAACCGTACCGCCCGTGGGGCCCCGGTGCAGCAACAGGCCCCGCCCCCGGCAGCGGTGAGGCTGCGGGGGCGGGGCCTGTCGACGTAACAGGTGTTACGGGCGGGTCAGAAGCGACGCGTGATGAGCGCGCGCTTCACCTCCTGGATCGCCTTGGTGACCTCGATGCCACGCGGGCAGGCGTCCGTGCAGTTGAACGTGGTGCGGCAACGCCACACGCCGTCACGGTCGTTGAGGATCTCAAGCCGCTGCTCGCCGGCCTCGTCGCGCGAGTCGAAGATGAAGCGGTGCGCGTTGACGATCGCCGCCGGGCCGAAGTACTGGCCGTCGTTCCAGAACACCGGGCACGAGGACGTGCACGCGGCGCACAGGATGCACTTGGTGGTGTCGTCGAACCGCTCGCGGTCCTCGGGGGACTGCAGACGCTCGCGGGTCGGCTCGTTCCCCTTGGTGATGAGGAAGGGCATGACGTCGTGGTACGCCTGGAAGAACGGGTCCATGTCGACCACGAGGTCCTTGAGGACCGTGAGGCCCTTGATGGCCTCCACCGTGATCGGCTTGTCCGGGTTGATGTCCTTGATCAGCGTCTTGCAGGCGAGCCTGTTCTTGCCGTTGATCCGCATCGCGTCGGAACCGCAGATGCCGTGCGCGCAGGAACGGCGGAACGTCAGGGTTCCGTCGAGCTCCCACTTGATCTTGTGAAGGGCGTCGAGGACACGCTCCTTCGGATCGATCTCGATCTGGAAGTCCTGCCAGTGGACCTCGTCCGACACCTCGGGGTTGAAGCGGCGGATCCGGAACGTGGCCGTGATGAACGGCGAGTCGGCGAAGCCGGCCTCGGCGTTGTCGGTCTTGTCCAGGGTGGGGGTAGCCATCAGTACTTACGCTCCATCGGCTGGTAGCGGGTCGTGACGACCGGCTTGTAGTCGAGCCGGACCGACTCGGAGCCGTCATCCGCGACCTCGCGGTACGCCATGGTGTGGCGCATGAAGTTGACGTCGTCGCGGTTGGGGTAGTCCTCGCGGTAGTGACCGCCGCGGGACTCCTTGCGGGCGAGCGCGGAGACCGCCATGACCTCGGCCAGGTCGAGCAGGTTGCCCAGCTCGATGGCCTCCAGCAGGTCGGTGTTGAACCGCTTGCCCTTGTCCTGGATCGACACGTTGAGGTACCGCTCGCGCAGCTCGGCGATCTTGGCGACCGCCGTCTTGATGGTCTGCTCGGTGCGGAACACCATCACGTTGGCGTCCATGCACTCCTGCAGCTCCGTGCGCAGGTCGGCGACCCGCTCGGTGCCCGTCGAGTTGCGCAGCCGCTCGACCTGGTCCTGGACCAGCTGGGCCGGGTTCTCGGGAAGCTCGACGAAGTCGTTCTTCACGGAGTACTCGGCGGCCGCGATGCCCGAGCGCTTGCCGAAGACGTTGATGTCCAGCAGCGAGTTGGTGCCCAGGCGGTTGGCGCCGTGCACGGAGACGCAGGCGACCTCGCCGGCGGCGTACAGGCCCGGGACGACGGTGGTGTTGTCGGCCAGCACCTCGCCCTCGACGTTGGTCGGGATGCCGCCCATGGCGTAGTGCGCGGTCGGCTGGATCGGGATCGGGTCCGTGTAGGGCTCGATGCCGAGGTACGTCCGCGCGAACTCGGTGATGTCCGGGAGCTTGGCGTCCAGCTGCTCCGGCGGCAGGTGGGTGAGGTCCAGGTACACGTGGTCACCGGCCGGACCGCAGCCGCGGCCCTCGCGGATCTCCGTGTAGATGGAGCGCGAGACGACGTCACGGGACGCGAGGTCCTTCATGACGGGCGCGTACTTCTCCATGAAGCGCTCGCCGTCCTTGTTGCGGAGGATGCCGCCCTCACCACGGGCGCCCTCCGTCAGCAGGATGCCCATGCGCCAGATGCCCGTCGGGTGGAACTGGAAGAACTCCATGTCCTCCAGCGGCAGACCGCGCCGGTAGCAGGCGGCCTGGCCGTCACCGGTCAGGGTGTGGGCGTTGGACGTCACCTTGAAGAACTTGCCGGTGCCGCCGGAGGCGTAGACGACCGACTTCGCCTGGAAGACGTGGATCTCGCCGGTCGCCAGCTCGTACGCGACGACGCCGGCGGACTTCTTGACCCCGTCGACCTCGGTGATCAGCTGGTCCAGGACGTAGAACTCGTTGAAGAACTCCACGCCCTCCTTGACGCAGTTCTGGTACAGCGTCTGGAGGATCATGTGGCCGGTGCGGTCGCCCGAGTAGCAGGCGCGACGGACCGGGGCCTCGCCGTGGCTGCGGGTGTGACCACCGAAGCGGCGCTGGTCGATCTTGCCCTCGGGCGTGCGGCCGAACGGCAGGCCCATCTTCTCCAGGTCGAGGACGGCGTCGATGGCCTCCTTCGCCAGGATCTCGGCGGCGTCCTGGTCGACCAGGTAGTCGCCGCCCTTGATCGTGTCGAAGGTGTGCCACTCCCAGTTGTCCTCCTCCACGTTGGCGAGCGCGGCGGCCATGCCGCCCTGCGCCGCGCCCGTGTGGGAGCGGGTGGGGTAGAGCTTCGTCAGCACGGCGGTGCGGCTGCGCTTGGTCGACTCGATGGCCGCGCGCATGCCGGCGCCGCCGGCGCCGACGATGACGGTGTCGTACTTGTGGATCTGCATGGTTTTCCTCTGGTCCCTCTGTCCCGGCGCCTAGCGGATGTTCGGGTCGAAGGTGAAGATCACCAGCGTGCCCAGCAGGACGGTGAACACCGTGGCGGTGTACAGGAGCATCTTCAGCCAGAAGCGGGTGTTGTCCCGTTCGGCGTAGTCGTTGATGACCGTACGCAGGCCGTTGCCGCCATGGAGCATGGCGAGCCACAGCATGATGAGATCCCAGGCCTGCCAGAACGGCGAGGCCCAGCGGCCCGCCACGAAGGCGAAGCCGATCTTGGAGACGCCGCCGTCGAGCACCAGCTGGATCAGCAGGTGGCCGAGGACGAGGACGACCAGGACGATGCCCGACAGGCGCATGAAGAGCCAGGCGTACATCTCGAAGTTGCCGCGCGAAGCCTTGGGCGTCTTGGCCGTGCGCTTGCGCGGGGGCTCGATCACCGGGGCCGGGTTGTCGACGTCGTACAGGCTCACGCCCTCGACATCACCGATCGCGGCTGCGGAAGAAGTCTCGCTGGACATGGGCCTCAGCTCCCGAAGACGTCGCGTACGGCGTGACCGAGGACGGGGTACAGGGCCCCGACCATCAGCACGATCCAGATGCCCATCACGGTCCAGAGCATCTGCTTCTGGAGTCGCGGGCCCTTGGCCCAGAAGTCCACGGCGATGATCCGGAGACCGTTCAGCGCGTGGAAGAGAATCGCGGCCACCAGGCCGTATTCGAGGAGCGCGACGATCGGCGTCTTGTACGTGGCCACGACTTCGTCGTAGGCCTCGGGGGAGACGCGGACGAGAGCGGTGTCCAGGACATGTACGAACAGGAAGAAGAAAATGAGGACACCGGTGACTCGATGAGCCACCCAGGACCACATGCCTTCCCGGCCGCGGTACAGCGTTCCAGCCGGCACGGAAGAACCCTCCGGGAGCGGGGATTGGGGTCGGCCGGCTTGACTGTCGGTCTGACCCGGCCGGGTACGGTCCACCGGCCCCGGCCATCGTAGCGACGCTTTGTCGGTTCGTTCGCGCCGGGGCCTCTGGTGTGATCAAAGTGGCAATCAAAC
Source organism: Streptomyces sp. NPDC058375 (assembly GCF_042723425.1). NCBI lineage: Bacteria > Bacillati > Actinomycetota > Actinomycetes > Kitasatosporales > Streptomycetaceae > Streptomyces > Streptomyces sp. NPDC058375. Next base: position 5,330 of record NZ_JBHXJG010000215.1, read on the forward strand.
AGGCACGTACGGGCTAGAGCGACCCTTACCGCCGAGGGTCCGCGGCGACGAGTCCGACGATCCGGCTCCGGGCGAGTCGGCGCAGCTCCTCGGCGGTCACCGCCCGCTCCTCGTCCACCTCGTGCGCCAGCCGGACCCGGATCCCGGCCAGCACCTGGTCGACGTACTGGGAGGGCCCGACGGCGTCCAGGCAGATCACGAACGCGTGGCCGAACCTGCTCTCGTACGCCGCGTGAGCGGCCCGCAGCGCCAGATGGGCGGCGCGGGGAGCGTCGCTGTGCAGACAGGGGGCAGGCTCCGCGGCCAGCGCCTCCGCGATGTCGCCGGGTGCGAGGTCGTAGCCCGCCTCGTCGGACGCGGCCAGTAGAGCGCCGAGATCGGGGTAGGGGCGGTGGGCGGCCATCCGGTGGGCCCAGCGGAGACTGCCGCAGCACTCGAGGAAGGCCGCCTCGGCGGCGGCGAAGGGGAGGCTGTTGAAGTGGGCCAGGCCGACGGCATGATCGACCGGCGACCCGTCGGCGGGCGGCGCTCCCGGGACGCCGGCCGGAAACGCGGCACCGGCCAGGGCCGCGGCGTCGGCCGGGGCCGGGTGGCGCGGCTGCACGGGCACGGCCGACCGGCCGGCCGGGGGCGTGGATCGCTTCGGCAGGCCGGCGGGGGACTCGCTGGACCTGGACAGCGTGGACACCTCGTATCGACTCGTATCAATGGCAGCTGTGACCCGGTGATCCCGGAAACCCGAAACCGGAGAAGGGTCCTCCGTCCCTGAAAGACAGGCGGGAGCGCGAGGAGGTTCCGCGGGGTGGGAGTGAAGAGGGAGACGAATGTGCCGCAACGCTAACGAGATCGGTCGACGGCCGTCCGACGGACCGGAGAAGAATCACCCGAATGGGAGAGTTTCGGAACGTGTGATGGACGTCTGACCTGCGTCGGCCGGGGTTCCGTCCGGTCGCCCGATGTCCTCGATGGGCGAGGCCGCGACAAAAATGCCAGCCTTGCACCCTATTCACTCGTTTCACCCGTCCTTGACCCCTCAACGGAGGAATCTGCCCGATGTCGCCCACGCGTGGTGCCCTTGTCACCGGCGCGGCTGTCACGGCCGCAGCCGCCGTCGTCCTCACCGTCGTCGTCTGGCCGGAGGGATCCGGCAGCGGACCGTCCGGCGACACGGCGTCGCCCTCCGGCACCTCCGCCGAGGCCGCCGCCCCGTCGCCCTCCCGCAGCTACCCGATGTCCAGCACGCCGAGTGTGATCCCAGCCGTCCGCGAGCACACGGCGGCGCGCGGGCCCGGCTGGCAGCCGGGCAAGGACAGCACCGTCGTCATCGCCAAGGGCAGCCAGGTGCTCGCCGACGAGGCGGAGCTGCTCGCCGAGGAGCTGAAGATCCGCTACCGGGGCGCCGAGCCGGCGAAGGCGGGAGACGTGGAGCTGGCGCTCGGCGCCAAGGACGCGGGCCCCACCGAGTCGTACACGCTCACCGTGCGCGACCGGAAGGTGAAGATCACCGGACCCGACGAATCGGGCGTCTTCTACGGCACCCGTACGCTCAAGCAGTCCCTCAAGGCGGACGGCACGGTCCCCGAGGGCGTCGTCAACGACCGGCCGGACCGCCCGCAGCGCGGACTCAACCTCGACATCGCGCGCAAGCACTACAGCGCGGAGTGGATAGAGGACCGCATACGCGAGATGGGCGACCTCAAGCTCAACCAGCTCGGCCTGCACTTCTCCGACGACCAGGCCTTCCGGATCGAGTCGAAGTCCCACCCCGAGGTGGTCTCCGACGAGGCCCTCACCCAGGACGAGGTCCGTCGCATCGTCGGCCTCGCCAACAGCCGGCACATCGAGGTCGTCCCCGAGATCGACTCGCCCGGACACCTCGGCGCGGTGCTGGCCGCCCACCCCGACCTCCAGCTGCGCAACACCGCGGGCGTCGAGTCGAAGGGCTCCATCGACATCTCCAAGCCGGGCGCGGCCAAGCTCATCGACGAACTCCTGGAGGAGTACACCGAGCTGTTCCCGGGCCGGTTCTGGCACCTCGGCGCGGACGAGTACCAAGCGCTGACCGTCCAGAACCCCGCCGCCTCCTACCCCCAGCTCCAGCGGGCCGCCGAGGAGAAGCACGGCTCCGACGCCACCATCGAGGACCTGGCCACCAGCTGGCTGAACGACCGCGCGGACGTCGTCGTCCCGAAGGGCCGGACCGCGAAGGCCTGGAACGACGGCCTCTTCCGCGGCACGAAGGTCAAAGCCGACGAGAACATCGAGATCGAGTACTGGACCGGCAAGGAGATCGGCGCCCGCCCGCCGCAGGAGTACCTCGCCGAGGGCTACAAGATGCTGAACCTCAACGACGAGTTCCTCTACTACGTGCTCGGCGAGCCCAACGAGTTCGTCTACCCGACCGGCGAGCGGATCTACGAGCAGTGGACCCCGCTGGTCCTGCGCGGCACCGAACCCGTGGCCGAGCGCTACTCGAAGCAGATCCTCGGCGGCCGGTTCGCCGTCTGGGGCGACCTGCCGAACGCGCAGACCACCGAGCAGGTGGCCGACGGCATCAGGATGCCGCTCGTGGCGACTTCGCAGAAGCTGTGGGATCCGCGGAAGCCCGCGCTGAGCTGGGCACAGTTCCAGGAGCTGGCGGAGCGGACCGGCAGCGCCGGGTAGTTCCGGGGCGTTCCCCGGCGGCGGACCACAGCCCGTGGACAGGTGTGCTGTCCACGGGCTACGGTCCGCCGACCGCGCGCTCCTGGGGAGGGACGCGAGAGGTCACACACGGACATCACGTTCGCCACGCCCATCACATCCATCACGTCCGTCACATCGGTCATGTCCTGGGGGGACTTCTCCGTGCTCTGTACCCGCTGCCGCATCAGAACGGCCGTGACCGACGAAGGCCTGTGCACCTTCTGCTCGGGCACCCGGCCGCCTCTGCCGGAAGGCTCGACAGCCCTGGTCCCCGGCCCCGGTGGCTGGGGCGTCGGCACCTGGCCGCGCTCACCCGTCGCCCTGTCCCGGGCGGTGACGGTGCTGCTCGGCGTGGTCATCGCCACCGACCTGTTCGCCCTCGTCACGGGCCTGCGCATGCGCTACCTCTGGGACCGGCTTGCTACGGACGGGGGCATGGCCGTCTACGGCGAGGGCGGCGCGTCGGCCGAGCGGCTCTACCTCGTGTCGGGCAACGTGCAGAGCCTCGCGTTCCTGGTCACCGCCGTCGTCTTCATCGTCTGGTTCCACCGGACCCGCCGGAACGCCGAGGTCTTCGACCCGAGCGTGCAGCGGATGGGCCCCGGCTGGGCGGTGGGCGGCTGGTTCGTCCCCATCGCCAACTTCTGGTTCCCGTACCGGGTCGCGGCGGGCATCTGGGAGGCCAGTGCGCGGCCCCGGCCCGACGAGGGCCTGCGGGAAGTTCCCCGTACGCCGCTGAACCTCTGGTGGGCGGCATGGGTCGGGACGCTGCTGCTCGCCCGGGTCTCCGGGCGGATGTGGGAGCGGGCCGAGGAGCCGGCGGAGATCGTGCGGGCCGCGGGCCTGGTGGCGGCCTCCGACGCGCTGGACATCGTCGCCGCGGTGCTCGCGATCCTCTTCGTCCGCGCGGTGACCCGGATGCAGGTCGAACGGGCCGCGCACTCCCTGGCGCCCGCCCCGGAGCGCAACGCCCCCGTAGCGACGATGTGACGATTTTCAGCCATTCGGCGCAGTATCCGGTAGACCGAGGGAGACGTCAATGAGTCTGCTGGAACTGATCGAACGAGCCGACGAGCGCACGCTGGCCGCCGGGGCCGTGGCCTGCCTGGAACGCTGCCTGCCGCTGCTCGCGGGGCCGGACGCGGAGCCCCTGCGCCCGCTCTGGGCAGGCTGTGAGGACGGGCGGGATTGGGCCATCCGGCTCGCGGCGGTGCGTACGGCGATGGAGCAGGCGTCGGTCCCCGACGGCCCGGCTGCGCTCGTACGGGCGATGCTCGGCGCGGCCCCCTCCGACTTCGCCGCCGTACCGCTGCGGGAGTGGGCCGACGCCTGTTCGCTGGTCGCGCTCCGGGTCCACGGCCGGTTCGACGCCCCGGACGGGGACGCGCCGCCGGACGAGGAGCACCTGCTCAAGGCGGCCCGCAGCGGCGAACCCGCCGCCGTGGGCCCGCTGGTCGCGGGGGAGCTGGAACGGCAGGTCCGCATCCTGGAGATCCTCGCGGAGACCACCGGCACGGCGGGCAGCGGCGCCGGCCTCCGCAAGGCGCTGGACCTGTCCACGGAGGGCCGCCGGGTCCTGCGCGCGGTGATGTCACGACGGGCCCGGGGACGGGGCTGAGGGCGGCCCGGCACCAGCAGAAGTTTTTCCCTCGGCACATCGGTGGTGCGGTGCCCGGAAGGAGCCCGTCCGGGGCACCGCGCGACGGCCGGGCGCTACTTCGCCGCGTCCAGCGCCGCCAGGGCCTGCGCCCACCCGACGTACTTCAGGCGGGCGAGATCGGCGACCGTGTCCACCCCGAACGCCTCCTTGAGCAGGTCACCCTGACGGTCCGAGACACCCTTGAGAGCCGACACCGGCGCCGCCAGCACCTCCGGCACGCTCTTGTCCGCCCACGCCTTGTCCAGCACCTTGTCCAGGTCGATCGAAGCCACGGTCGTTCCCCTTCTCCCAGTAGATCTACAGGCGTGTAGAGCTTAGGAGGGGAGGGGGCGGCGCACCGGGCACAGTCGGAAAATCACCTGCGAACGTCCGAAAGACGCTCGGCCGCCACGGACAGCACCACGTTGGGATGCCCTCGGCGTCGGTGACCTTGGCTTCCAGACCCTCGGCCGTTCCGATCCACAGGACGCGAGCGGGTGGCCGGACGAATCCGTGAGGGGTTGGTCACCCCCTCGGCGTCGGTGAAAAGGCGCAGGGAGAGGAGGAGCGACGACCGGGGCCGCCACCCCCCACAGGAGAGGCCCCGGCCGTCTTCCACGGGGTCGCAGCACGACCCCGTACTCATCTCAGCGCCATGACTGCGTTTTCTGTCACACCGGAGGGGCGGCCGACGAATTGTTGCGAGTTGTACAAGTCGTGGACGTGACCCCCGCCGAGCACGTAGCGTGCTGGTTCGCGCAGGGTTGCGCAGCAGTTGACCAGCTGCGATTGAGGACGGCAGGGCGGGTTGAGGGAGTGCTGGGGGACGACGCGGAGCTGACTGCCGCGGTGCTCGCGGCACAGGACGGGGACGAGGACGCCTTCCGTGCTGTGTACCGCGCGGTGCAGCCACGGTTGTTGGGCTACATACGGACGCTGGTCGGGGAGCCGGACGCCGAGGACGTGGCGTCCGAGGCGTGGTTGCAGATAGCCCGCGACCTCAGCCGCTTCAGCGGCGACGCCGACCGGTTCCGGGGCTGGGCCGCGCGGATCGCGCGCAACCGCTCTCTGGACCACCTGCGGATGCGCAGCCGCCGCCCCGCGATCGGCGGCGACGAGACCGAGCTGACCGCGCGCGCCGCCGAGTCCGACACCGCGGGCGACGCCATCGAGGCCCTGGACACCGACCGCACCATGTCCCTCATCGCCCAGCTGCCCCAGGACCAGGCCGAGGCCGTGGTGCTGCGCGTGGTCGTCGGGCTCGACGCGAAGAGCGCGGCGCAGACCCTGGGCAAGCGGCCCGGCGCCGTACGCACCGCCGCCCACCGCGGCCTCAAACGACTCGCCGAACTCCTCGGCGCCGACGGCCAGTTCCCGGCGCCCCGGGCCGATGGCGACGGCGCGTTCGACCCGGACGGCGCCCCCGAACCGGCCCAGGGCGACGCGGGCCAGGACGCGGGCGGCGGTGCCGGGCTCGGGGCCGTGCCCTCCCAGCGGCCCGGCCGGGGCGGTCCGGCGACGCCCGCCGCGGTCACTCCCGGTGTGACGCATTCGCGACCGTGGACGCAGAAGGACATGTGATGGCCGACGAGCACTACGAGTGGCTTGACAAGGACGCGGCGGAGAGACTTCTCCGCGGCGAACCGGTCGTCCCCGTGGGCGACGAGGCCCGCACCGACGCCTTCCGCCTCGCCGAAGCGCTCGGCGCGGCCCGCGCGGGGCTGCGGGCCCCGGCAGGCGAACTCCCCGGCGAGGACGCCGTCCTCGCCGCGTTCCGGCAGGCCCGCCACGACAGCGGTGTGGACCGGCTCGCCGGCCGTGCCGCCGGCGCCGCCGCCCCCGGCCGCCCCGGACTGCTGCACGCCGTCCAGCTCGGCTCCGCCCCCGACGCCCCGGCCCGCCGCCCGCGCTGGAGCCGGCCGGTCCGCTTCGGCCTGGTCGCCTCGCTCGCGGGCTGCGCGCTCGGCGGGGTGGCGGTCGCCGCCGGTACGGGCGTGTTCACCGGAACCTTCGGCGGCCAGGGTTCGCCCGCGCCGGCCACCTCCGTATCGGCCGCGGTGACCCCGGGCCCCCTGATGTCCAGCGGGCCCGTCGACGAGTCGTCCGCCCCGGCGGACCCGTCCTCGCCCGCCGAGCCGGAGGCGACCTCCTCGCCCGCGAACCGGGAATCCGGCGGCCCCGAGGAGCCCGACGGCGCGCGGACCGGCGAGACCGGCCGGGAGTCCGACGAGGACCGCCCGGGCACCTCGGAACGCCCGGACGGCGACGGCCGGGAGGAGACCTCCGGCGGCGGCGACGGCCAGGACGAACGGCCCGGCGGCCCGGGCGGCTCCGGCGGCGACACGGACTCCGGGAACTGGTACGAGAAGTCCGTCAAGGCCTGCAAGGCCTTCCGCGACGGCACGCTGGACGAGCGCAGCCGACGCCAGCTGATCCAGTTCGCGAAGGGCGAGAAGAACCTGAAGCGCTTCTGCGACCGCCTGCTCGGCGGGGGCGGCGGCAGCGGCGGGAACGGCGGCTCCGGCGGCGGGGACGACGACGGCGACGGCGGCCACAACGGGCCGGGCAACGGTGGCGGCGGCTCGCTGCCGCCCGTCTCCTTCCACCCCGTACCGCGCGCCGCCGCGGCTCCGGAAGCGGGTGCTGGTGCCGGAGCGGGTGCCGGTGTCGGGGCGGACGCTGAGGTTCCGTCCCTTCCGGAGAGCAGCGGTGCGGCCTCCGTGCTGACCCGCTGACCCCGCTGACCTGCGTTTTCAGGTCTTGCCGGACGGCCCGCGCCACCAGGTGTGACGTTTTTCGTAAGCCGGGCGCAGTACAGAGTGAGCCGACTGGTCATCGGCCGCGCAACGAGCCGGGGTTCCCCCCGTACCTTCGGCTC
>NZ_JBHXJG010000216.1:0-12460 GCF_042723425.1 Streptomyces sp. NPDC058375
GTGCTCAGCGCTTTCGAACACCTTCGGTCAGTTCGCCCGCCAGGGAGCGGACGGCGGCGAGGCCGGCGGTCTCGTCGGGGGCGTCCAGCATGGCCTTGACGAAGGCCGAGCCGACGATGACGCCGTCCGCGAACCCGGCGACCTCGGCGGCCTGCGCCGCGTTGGAGACGCCGAGGCCGACGCAGACCGGCAGGTCGGTGGTGGCGCGGGTGCGCCCCACCAGGTCCTGGGCCTGGGCGCCGACGGAGGCGCGGGTGCCGGTGACGCCCATCAGGGACGCGGCGTAGACGAAGCCGCTCCCGGCCGCCGTGATGGTGGCGAGGCGGGCGTCCTGGCTGCTGGGGGCGACGACGAACACGGTGGCGAGACCGTGCTTGTCGGCGTGCTCGCGCCACAGCGCGGACTCCTGGACCGGCAGGTCGGGCAGGATGCACCCGGCGCCGCCCGCCTCGGCCAGCTCGGCGGTGAAGCGCTCGACGCCGTAGCGGTCGATGGGGTTCCAGTACGTCATGACGAGGATCGGGACGCCGGTGGCCTCGTACGCCTCGCGGACCGTGCGCATCACGTCGGCGATCCGGACGCCGCCGCGCAGGGCGATGTCGTCGGCGGTCTGGATGACCGGCCCGTCGAGGACCGGGTCGCTGTGCGGGAGGCCGACCTCGACGACGTCCGCGCCGCCCGCGACGACGGCCTTGACGGCTTCGATGCCGCCGTCGACGGTCGGGAAGCCCGCCGGGAGGTAGGCGATGAGCGCCGCCCGGTCCGCGGCCTTCGCGGCGGCCAGGGTGGTGTTCAACAGCTCGATGTTGCCGCTCACTTGGCGTCCCCCTCGATCTCGGCGCGGTCGCTGTCGGCGTCCGCCTCGACGACGGCGTCGGTGTCGTAGAGCCCGAAGTAGCGGGCGGCGGTGTCCATGTCCTTGTCACCGCGGCCGGACAGGTTGACGAGGATCAGCCCGTCCTTGCCCAGCTCCTTGCCGAGGTCAAGGGCCCCGGCGAGCGCGTGGGCGCTCTCGATGGCCGGGATGATGCCCTCGGTGCGGGACAGCAGGCGCAGCGCCTGCATGGCCGCGTCGTCGGTGACCGCGCGGTACTCGCCACGCCCGACGTCCTTGAGGTAGGAGTGCTCCGGGCCGATGCCCGGGTAGTCAAGACCGGCGGAGATGGAGTACGGCTCGGTGATCTGGCCCTCGTCGTCCTGGAGGACGTAGGAGCGGGAGCCGTGCAGGATGCCGGGCTCCCCGGCCGTCAGGGTCGCCGCGTGCTCGCCGGTCTCCACGCCGTGTCCGGCGGGCTCGCAGCCGACCAGGCGGACCCCGGCGTCCGGGATGAAGGCGTGGAAGAGGCCGATGGCGTTGGAGCCGCCGCCGACGCAGGCGACCGCCGCGTCCGGGAGGCGGCCGGCGCGCTCCAGGAGCTGGCGGCGGGCCTCGACGCCGATGACCCGGTGGAAGTCGCGGACCATCGCGGGGAAGGGGTGCGGGCCCGCGACCGTGCCGAAGAGGTAGTGCGTGCGGTCCACGTTGGCGACCCAGTCGCGGAACGCCTCGTTGATGGCGTCCTTCAGGGTCCGCGAGCCGGACTTCACGGCGACGACCTCGGCGCCGAGCATCCGCATCCGGGCCACGTTCAGGGCCTGGCGCTCGGTGTCGATCTCGCCCATGTAGATGGTGCAGTCGAGGCCGAAGAGGGCGCAGGCGGTCGCGGTGGCGACGCCGTGCTGGCCGGCCCCGGTCTCGGCGATGACCCGGGTCTTGCCCATGCGCTTGGTGAGGAGTGCCTGGCCCAGCACGTTGTTGATCTTGTGCGAGCCGGTGTGGTTCAGGTCCTCGCGCTTGAGGAAGATCCTCGCCCCGCCCGCGTGCTCGGCGAAGCGCGGGACCTCGGTCAGCGCGCTGGGGCGGCCGGTGTAGTTCACCATCAGCTCGTTGAGCTCGGCGGCGAACGCCGGGTCGGCCTTGGCCTTGTCGTACTCGACGGCGACCTCGTCCACGGCGGCGACGAGCGCCTCCGGGATGAACTTGCCGCCGTACGCGCCGAAATAGCCCTCGGCGCTGGGGATCAGACCCTCGGGGTCCGGAATGAAGAACTCGGACGTCATGCGACGTGCTCCTTGGCATGGCAACGGGTGGGTTCACCGTATGCGCGTAGTGCGGAGCGCCACCGGGACCGGCATGCGGTCACGGCAGTGCGGACGTACGTACGAGAGCGCGGGGGTGCTGCGGTACGTCGGCCGGGGCTCGCCTACGGCGCGGACCCCGGGCGCCATCGCATGCCGTTGACCTGGCCGGGCTCGTCACCGATGACGTACCGCACGCGCCGTCCGTGCACGCGCCGGGCCGGAGCCCGGCAGCCGCGGGGGCGGCAGCCGCGCGCCAGCGGGGCGTGCGGATCCCGGGCCGGAGCCCCGGCCGGGGCGAGGCCCGGTCGGGTGCGGGGCACGGGACGTCCGGTCATGGTCGCTTCGTCCCCGGTCAGCCGCGGCCGTGGCGGAGCGCCGGGTGGGCGCCCGCGGCGACCAGGTCGGCGACGGCGGCGCGCGGATCGCGGCCGGTGACCAGGGACTCGCCGACCAGGACGGCGTCGGCGCCGGCGTTGGCGTACGCGATCAGGTCGTGCGGGCCCCGGACGCCGGACTCGGCGACCTTGACGATGTGGTCGGGGATCTCGGGGGCGACGCGCTCGAAGGTGGAGCGGTCGACCTTGAGGTCCTTCAGGTTGCGCGCGTTGACACCGATGATCTTGGCTCCGGCGTCCACGGCGCGCTCCGCCTCCTCCTCGTCGTGCGCCTCGACGATCGGGGTGAGCCCGATCGACTCGGCGCGCTCGATCAGGGAGACCAGGGCCTCCTGGTCGAGGGCGGCGACGATCAGCAGGGCGAGGTCGGCGCCGTACGCCCGTGCCTCCCACAGCTGGTACGAGGTGACGATGAAGTCCTTGCGGAGGATCGGGGTGTCGACCTTGGCGCGGACGGCCTCCAGGTCGGCGAGCGAGCCGCCGAAGCGGCGCTCCTCGGTGAGGACCGAGATGACGGACGCGCCGCCGGCCTCGTAGTCCGCGGCGAGCGCGGCCGGGTCGGCGATGGCGGCAAGGGCCCCCTTGGAGGGGGACGAGCGCTTGACCTCGCAGATGACGGTCACGCCCTCGCCGCGCAGGGCGGCGACTCCGTCCTTGGCCTGAGGGGCGCGGGCTGCGCGCTCCTTCAGCTCGTCGAGGCTGACGCGCGCCTGCCGCTCCGCGAGGTCGGCGCGAACGCCGTCGATGATCTCGTCGAGCACACTCACGCGAGCGGCCCCCTTCCGGAACGGTGATGAGGGAACAGGATCAGCCATACCGATGGTATCCGCAGGATGCCCCCTGGCTCGCATCCGGCCGCGCCGCGTCCCACTACCTGGGCACTCAGGGGGCCAGCGCCGAGCCGAACGGCAGATTCCGGACGACGGTGAAGACCAGCAGGACGGCGCCCACGCCCCACCACCAGGCGGGTGCCAGGGCGATTCGCAGGGGCTCTCCGCGCCAGGCCCGGACCAGCCGGAGGACCCAGACGGCGGCGAAGAGGAAGTAGCCGGCGGTGGCGATCGCGTTGGCTTCGAGCGCCGCGCCGAGGTCGCCGGTGATGAAGGCGTGGGCGCTGCGGAGGCCGCCGCAGCCGGGGCAGAGCACTCCGGTCAGCTTGAGCAGGGGGCAGACGGGGTAGTGGCCGGGCTCGTTGGGGTCGACGGTGCCGACGTACGCGAAGGCGGCTGTGACGGCGGCGAGGATCCCGAGGGGCGTGCCGAGCCGCCGCACCCGGCCCACCGGACCCACCTGGTCATTCCGGCCCGGCCGGCCCACCTGATCCTTCCGGTCCGGTCGGCCGCCCACCCAGCCCGTCCGGCCTACCGGGCCCACCGGGTCCACCGGGTCCACCGGGTCCACCGGGTCCACCGGGCGGCCTGCCTGGCCGGTCGGGCGGCCCACCCAGCCTGTCCGGCGTTTGAGGACGGAACCGTCGCCTTGGGGGCCGGGCACCGGCGAGGATCCTTCGCCCGAGGGGCCTGTGAGCTCCGGGCCCACCCCGGCAAGGGTTCCGTCCTCAAACGCCGGACGGGCTGACAAGGCGGGGGTACCGGCCTCGGACGCCGGGCGGGCCGGGGTGACGGGGGTTCCGTCCTCAAACGCCGGACGGGCTGACAAGGCGGGGGTGCCCGCCTCGGACGCAGGGCGGGCTGGAGTGGAGCGGGCAGAGGCAGGGGGTGCCAGGTCCGGGGTCGGGCAGACCGTCAGGGGCATGTTCCAGGGGCCGACGCCCTGGGGGTCGGGGTCCGGGGGCTGGGCTGCGGCGGGGGTAGGCGAGTCGTCCACCCGCCGATTGTCCCCCGTCGACGCGAAAAGGCGCAGCCCGGTGGGGCTGCGCCTGTCTGCGTGTCGGTCGCCGGGACGGGCCGGCGCCCGGGTCAGTGGGAGATCTGCGCCTGTCCGGCGCGCTCCCGGGCCGCGATCAGCTCGGCCGACTCCTTCGGCATACCGAGGCCGGCCACCTTCATGGCGAGGCCCACGAGACCGCCGGCGAAGATGACGGCGATGCCGACCCAGAAGCCGAGCGGGTTGGCCGCGACCATGAAGACGCCTGCGACGCAGAAGCCGATGAAAGCAATGATGACACCGGTCCAGGCGGCCGGGGTGTGTCCGTGGCTCGTGCCCGCCATGAGTTGCTCCTCGTTGGTGTTGCGCCGTGGGTGACGCTGTACGTGTGGCCGCCGCCCGGGGACGGCTCGGGTCCATTGTCCCGCACGGGGCGGCGAGAGGTGAGCGTGGGGGTCACGCCTCGCGCGTCGGGTCCTCGCCGCGGTCCAGGGCCTTCCACAGGTCCTCGGGCCGGTCCGGGTCGGGGGCGGTGCGGGGCGCCTTGCCGGGGCGGGGGGTGCCGTCGCGCTCGTACTTTCCGGACATGGCCGGCCAGCGGCTGCCGTAGCGCAGGGCGAGGAGTCCGGCCAGCAGGATCAGCAGGCCGCCGACGGCGGTGACGTAGGGCCAGGCGGTGTGGCTGAGGGCGTGGATGGTGGCCGCCGCGTCGCCGGTGGTCCTGGCGGCCTCCTCGTCGAGGGCCGTGCTGTCGGAGGCCCCGGCCCAGGCGCTGAGGGCGGCTCCGAGGCCGCTGAGGGCCAGGAGCGCGGCGACGATCCGGCGGCCCGCGCCGCGTACGGCGAAGACCGCGACGAGGGCTGCGAGGCCGACGATGGCGAGGGCGGCCGGGACGCCCGTGACGTCCCGGCCGTCGGCGGTCAGCGGCAGCGCGCCGCCGCCGGTGGCCGCCTGGCCCTCGGCCCAGGTCTGTCCGGAGGCGAGGAGGACGACGGTCGCGCCCGCCGCGCCCAGGAGCAGGCCGGCCGCGAGGGAGCGGCGACTCCCCGCGGAGTCGGGCGCGGCGCCGGACGCGGAGTCGGCGGTGCGGGCACGGGGCTGGGGTACGGGAACAGCACTCACGCCCTCCACTATCCCCTACCGCCCCGACGCCCGCGGAGCCGGTCGGCCGTCAGCGGTTCAGCGGTCGTGGAGCCGGTTGGCCGTGTGGACGGCGCGGAGCACGGCGGCCGCCTTGTTGCGGCACTCGGTGTCCTCGGCGACCGGATCGGAGTCGGCGACGACACCCGCTCCGGCCTGCACGTACGCGGTGCCGTCGCGGAGCAGGGCGGTCCGGATGGCGATGGCGGTGTCGGAGTCCCCGGCGAAGTCGAGGTAGCCGACGCAGCCTCCGTACAGTCCGCGGCGGCTCGGCTCCAGCTCCTCGATGATCTGCATGGCGCGGGGCTTGGGGGCGCCGGAGAGGGTGCCCGCGGGGAAGCAGGCGGTGAGCACGTCGAAGGCGGTGCGGTCCTCGGTGACGCGGCCGGTGACGGTAGAGACGATGTGCATCACGTGGGAGTAGCGCTCGATGGACATGAAGTCGACGACCTCGACGCTGCCCGGTTCGCAGACCCGCCCCAGGTCGTTGCGGCCGAGGTCGACGAGCATCAGGTGCTCGGCGCGCTCCTTGGGGTCGGCGAGCAGTTCCTCGGCGAGCGCCTGGTCCTCCTGCGGGGTGGCGCCCCGGTGCCGGGTGCCGGCGATGGGGTGGACCATGGCCCGGCCGTCCTCGACCTTGACGAGGGCCTCGGGGCTGGAGCCGACGACGTCGAACCCGTCGAAGCGGAAGAGGTACATGTACGGGGACGGGTTGGTGGCCCGCAGCACCCGGTAGACGTCCAGGGCGCTCGCCGTACAGGGGGTCTCGAAGCGCTGGGAGGGCACGACCTGGAAGGCCTCGCCCGCCCGGATGCGCTCCTTGATGTCGTCCACGGCCTCCTGGTACGCCTCGCCGCCCCACAGGGCGGTGTACGGCGGCAGCTCGGACGGGGGCAGGACGGCGGGAGCGTTCTCGACCGGGCGGCGCAGGTCCTGCTCCATCGCGTCGAGGCGGGCGACGGCGTCCGCGTGGGCCTCGTCGACGCCGGTGGCGAGGTCGTTGTGGTTGATCGCGTTGGCGATCAGCAGGACGGTGCCGTTCTGGTGGTCGAGGACGGCGAGGTCCGAGGTGAGGAGCATGGTCAGTTCGGGCAGCTTCAGGTCGTCGCCGCCGTGCTCGCCGATCTTCTCCAGGCGGCGCACCACGTCGTAGCCGAGATAGCCGACCATGCCGCCGGTGAACGGCGGGAGGCCCGCGTCGTCGACCAGGTCGCGCGGGGTGTGCAGGGTCTCGACGGTGGCGCGCAGGGCCTCCAGCGGGTCGCCGTCGACCGGGACGCCGACGGGCGGGGTGCCGAGCCAGTGGGCGGCGCCGTCGCGGGCGGTGAGGGTGGCGTCGCTGCGGACGCCGATGAAGGAGTAGCGCGACCAGGTCCGGCCGTTCTCGGCGGACTCCAGCAGGAAGGTGCCGGGGCGCTCGGCGGCGAGCTTGCGGTAGAGGCCGACCGGGGTGTCGCCGTCCGCGAGGAGGCGGCGGCTGACGGGGACGACGCGCCGGTCGACGGCCAGCTTGCGGAAGGTGTCGAGATCCATGGCCGGACCTTAGCTGTCGAGGAGGGTGAGGACGTCGGCGTCGAAGCAGGTGCGGTCGCCGGTGTGGCAGGCGGCGCCGGTCTGGTCCACCTTGACCAGCACGGTGTCGGCGTCGCAGTCCAGCGCGACGGCCTTCACCCGCTGGATGTGGCCGGAGGTGTCGCCCTTGACCCAGTACTCCTGACGGCTGCGCGACCAGTAGGTGGCACGGCCCGTGGTGAGCGTGCGGTGCAGCGCCTCGTCGTCCATCCAGCCGAGCATCAGCACCTCGCCGGTGTCGTACTGCTGGGCGATGGCCGGGACCAGACCGTCGGCGCCGCGCTTGAGGCGGGCGGCGATGGCGGGGTCGAGGCTGCTGGCGGGCGGCGTGGGGCCGGGCGTGCTGCTGGTCATGGCCCCATTGTGCCGTGGTGGCGGCGGCCTTCCGGGCGGACGTCCACTGGGCGGACCCCGGGTGACGGTCGTACGCTGGCGGGCATGTCGACCCATGCGAAGCGTGAACGTCTTCTGCTCGCCGATCTGTTGGAAGCGGCCGGCCCCGAGGCCCTGACCCTGTGCGACGGCTGGAAGACCCGCGACCTGGCCGCCCATGTGGTGGTCCGCGAGCGCCGTGCGGACGCGGCGGGCGGGCTGCTGATCTCCGCCCTGAAGAACCGGCTGGAGCGGGTGCAGGCGGAGTTCGCGGCGAAGCCGTACGAGGAACTGATCCAGCTGATCCGCACCGGTCCGCCACGGTTCTCGCCGATGTCCCTCAAGCAGATCGACGAGGCGGCCAACACGGTGGAGTTCTTCGTCCACGCGGAGGACGTACGCCGGGCCCAGCCGGACTGGTCGCGGCGCGAGCTGGACCCGGTCTTCGCCGATGTGCTCTGGTCGCACACCGAGAAGACCTCCCGGATGCTGGGGCGCAGGTCCCCGGTGGGGCTGGTGCTGCGCCGCCCGGACGGCCAGACGGCGGTGGCCCACAAGGGGGCCCCGGTGGTGACGGTGACCGGGGAGCCCGCCGAGCTGCTGCTGTACGCGTTCGGCCGGCAGGACGCGGCGGACGTGCAGGTGGAGGGCGACCAGGCGGCGGTGGAGCGGCTGAGGACGGCGGAGCTGGGGATGTAGGGCCCGGTGACCCGGGCGACGTAGGGGCCGGTGACCCGGGCGCGAGCCCGGCTGACCCGCGTGACCCGCGCCCGGGTCACCGGGGCAGTTCGGCGCGGCGGAGCGCGGTGAGGGCGAGGCCCAGCACGCCGCCCGTCCCGCACACCGCCGCGCTGACCGCGTACACCGGCCCGGTGCCCCAGAGAGCGATGGCGGCCCCGGTGACGGGGTAGCTCAGCGGGATGAGCGCGTAGGTGAAGAACGTCGATACGGAGGTGACCCGGCCCAGGTACGCGGGGTCGGCGGAGGTCTGGACGAGGGCTCCGCACAGCGCGCCGGCCAGGCCCGCCGTGAGACCGACGAACGCGGCGATCGCGGCGGCGAGGGCCACCGAGGGGACCTGCGCCAGGGCGGCGATGCCCGTGGCGCCGACGAAAGCCGTCAGGCACATCACCAGCCCGGCGCGCGGCACCCGGCCCCGGACGGCGAGGAGGAGGGCGGCCCCGGCCGCCCCGCCGGAGAATCCGGCGACGATCCAGCCCATGCCGGCCGCGCCCCAGCCGCGCTGCTCGGAGAGCAGGATCAGGCCCAGGTTGAGCGGCCCGACGAAGCCGAGCTCGCTGAGGGCGATGACGAGCATGAGCGGGCCGAGCAGGGCGTGGCGACGGATGTACCGGAGCCCGCCGACGAGGTCGTGCCAGGCGCTGGGTGCCTTGTCGGCAGCCGGGGGCGCCGGGACGGTTCCGTTGGGCGTCCTCCCGGCGGCCGATGCCTCACCGGTGGTCTCCGGCTCGGGCAGCGGCCTGATCCGCAGGCGCAGGAGCAGCGGCAGGGACAGGGCGAAGAGCACTCCGGCGGCGGCGAGCGCGAGCGAGGGGCCGCCGGTCGCCACGGCGACCCCGCCCATCGGCGCGCCGATGATCGAGGAGCCGCGCGCGGCCAGTGCGCGCAGGCCCTGGATCCGGGCGAGCTGGCCCGGGGCGCTGATCCGGGGCGGCAGTGCTCCGACGGCGGGCAGGAACAGGGCGTCGACCGTGCCGAAGAGCAGGGCCACGCCCACCAGGACGCCCACAGTGGGCGCGGTGAGCGCCAGCGTGGCGGCGAGGCCGAGGACGAGGAGCGCGCGGGCGGCGTCGCTGCCGATGACGACGCGGCGGGGCCCGAACCGGTCGGCGAGCACTCCCCCGCCGAGCATCAGGAGCGCGCGGGGTATGGAGCCGACGGCGAGGACCAGGCCGGTGCCCGAGGCGCTGCCGGTGCGGGCGGCGGCCCAGGCAAGGGCCATGAAGTAGATGCTGTCGCCGATCATCGACGCGGTGTACGCGCCGAGCCAGCGCAGGACGTTCGGGTCGCGGTGCGCGGGGCGTTCGGGGGCTTCCACGGCAGCGGTGACGGTCATGGGCCGGGTCCTTCCGGGGGTGGGCAGCGGCGCAGGGCTCAGGGGCGGAAGGGGAACCCGTACGTGTGCAGGGCGACGCTCTCCCGGCCCTCCGTGTCGCCGGCCTCCTCGCGGGCGCGGCCCGCTTCCTCGTAACGGTCGATCAGCGCGCCCATCTCCTGGCTGAGGGCGGCCAGTTCCGCCGCGTTGAGCCTCAGGAGGTTCTCCGAGCTCCAGGAGGCGCTGCGCCACTCCGCGTCCCAGGTGTGCCGTGCGCTCTGGTGGGCCCGGTAGAGCTCGACGTGCTGGTCGAAGGACATGCGGCTGGCGGCGGCGTAGACGGCCGCCCTGTCCGGCGCGTCGTCGAAGTCCGCGTCGTTGTAGGTCAGCCCTCGGGAGGACGGCTGCCACCAGCGTTCCCGGCCGTCGGTGCCCTGTCCCTCGGCCGGTTCGATCAGTCCGTGGTCGGCGAGCTTGCGCAGGTGGTAGCTGACGAGGGAGACCGCCTCGTCGACCTGGTCGGCGAGCTGGGACGCGGTGGCGGTGCGCTTGATGTGCAGGGCGCGGTAGAGCTTCAGGCGCAGGGGGTGGCCGATTGCCTTGAGGGTGTCGAGGTCGGAGATGCGGCGGCGTTCTTCACTGGGCATGACACGACCGTAGATGCACAGGAAAAGTTGCGCAACAAGAATTGCGCAATATTTGTTGCGGAGATTTCGGGGTGGCGGGCCGGGTTGTCGGCGGTCGGGTGTCTCAGGTGCCGAGCAGCCGCCGCGCCGCCAGGGCGAGCGAGACCTCGACCGCATCCCGGGGGCGGGTGAGGCAGCGGCCGGTGAGCTGTTCGAAGCGGCGGAGGCGGTTGAGGACGGTGTTGCGGTGGCAGTAGAGCCGGGCGCCCGCCCGCTGCGCCGAGCCGTCCGCGTCCAGCCACGCGGTGAGGGTCTCCACGATGACGTCGCGGTCGGCCGGGTCCAGCCGGTCCAGCGGGCCCAGCACCCGGTCGGCGAGCGCACCGGCGAGTGCCGGGGAGGACACGACCAGGGCGTCCGGGAGGTGCTCGTCGAGCAGGACGGTGCCGCCGGACGCGGGGCAGGCGCGCAGTGCGGTCTCCGCCAACCGCCGGGCGTCGCCGAGGGCGGCCAGGCCCTCGACGGCGGAGCCGATCCCGGCCCGGGTTCCGGCCGGTACGTCCAGCTTGGCGGCGATCTCGCCCAGTTCGCCGGGCGGGCCCGCCAGCGGCAGGATCGCGAACTCGGCCTCCGGGCCCGGGTGCCAGAGGACCGGCGCGTCCGGGTCGGCGGCGGGCAGCACCACCGGCGGGCGGACGGTGGACCCCGGCCCGTGCTGGGCGGGTCCTGCGCCACTCGCGGCGGCGGCCCCTGCACCACTTGCGACGGCGAGCCCTGCCCCACTCACGACGGCGGGTCCTGCCCCAGTCGCGACGGCCGGGCCTGCTCCGCTCCGGTGGGCCGTGGCCACCGCGAGCACGGCGTACCGGCCCTGTTCCGGCAGCCCCAGCATCGCGGCCGCCTCGGCGAGGTCCGCGATCCGGGCGGTGCCGTCCAGCAGGGCGGCGACCATGAGCCGCTGCCGGTTCTCGCGCCGCCAGGACAGCCGCCGCTCGGCCTGCCGGTAGGCGTCCGCGACGACCCCGCAGTGCTCGTCGACGAAGTTCCACACATCGGCGGCGACATGGACGAGCAGCCGTACGTCGTCGGGGTCGCGCCGGGCGGTCTCGTCCACGAGGTCCTGCCAGACCATCGCGCCGCCCATCCGGAAGGCGTGCAGGACGGCGTCGAGCGGCACGCCCTGCTCGGCGCGGATCTCGCCGATCCAGCGGGAGGTGCGGTGGGCGGACTCCCGGAACTCGCGGGGCTGGATCAGGGAGCCGACGTTGTGCCGCAGCGAGTGGTGGACCTCACGCCAGACCTCGGCCCGGTCGGACTCGATCGCCGCCCGGTAGCCGGGCTCCTGGGCGTACAGGGCCTCGACGAGCCGGTCGGTGAGAGCCGGCAGCGAGGCGACGAGGACCCGGGCGGCCCGGTGCAGCACGTCGACGGCCTCGCGGTCGGCCAGGGACCGGAAGCGGTCCGGCAACGGCGGTACCGGCGACGGGCCGTGCAGCGCCCCGATCCGCGAACGTACGACCTGTGGCATGGCGGCCTCCACCGGGATTCGACCCGCCGCGCGAGCGGCGGGCCCGGCGCCCCCGGCCCGGCGGGGCGCGAGCGCGGCGACACGATCCTGACGCCCGCAGAATGGCATACCGCCCGGTCGGTACCTAGAGGTCTGCGCGGAACTCGTCATCACGGTCTCGCAACCTCCGGCCCTAGGGGTCAGGGGCTCAGCAGCCGGGCCAGTTCGGTGCGGGAGCGGATGCCCAGGGCGGCGAAGACGTTACGGAGGTGGTGGTCGACCGTGCGTGGGCTGAGGGAGAGCCGCAGCGCCACCTCGCGGTTGGTGGCCCCCTCGGCGACGCAGCGGGCGATGCGCTGCTGCTGGGGGGTGAGCGCCGCCAGCGGGTCGCCCGCCGCGTCGGGCCTGACCCCGGCCGGCTCCCCCGCCGCCCGCAGCTCCCCGGCGGCCCGGTCCGCCCAGGCGCGGGCCGAGCAGCGCTGGAAGGCGACCAAGGCGTCGCGCAACGGGCCGCGGGCCTCGCGGGTACGCCGCCGGCGGCGCAGCCACTGCCCGTACAGCAGCCGGGTCCGGGCCCGTTCGAAGTCGCCGCCCGCCCGTTCGTGGTGGGCCAGGGCCTCGGCGTAGCGGGCGTCGGCCTGGTCGGCGGGGGCCAGGAGGGCACGGCAGCGGGCCAGTTGGGCGGGGGCGCCGGGGTCGGCGGTCCGGTCGGCCCAGGAGGCGAACTCGGCTACGGCGGCGTGGAGTTCGCGGGACTCATCGGGCAGCCGGCCGCCCAGCACGGCGGCCTCGACCCAGTAGGGGACGGCGAGCATCCGGGCGGCGAAGTGGCCCCGGCCCGGGC
>NZ_JBHXJG010000217.1:0-12459 GCF_042723425.1 Streptomyces sp. NPDC058375
GGACCATGATCGGTCGGGGGGCTTCGTCGTGTTTCGTACTGGTGGGCGCGGACGGTTTCGAACCGCCGACATCTGCTTTGTAAGAGCAGCGCTCTACCCCTGAGCTACGCACCCGTGGATGAGGCAACAGCGTACATCGACCGGGCCGCTGCTCATAAACCGTTCCCGGGCGGGCCCGGGCCGTCCTCCGAGGGCACCTCGCCGGGGGTGGTTCCGGGGGATAACCCCACCCCGAGACGGTAGCGGTCCGGATCCCGCCGGGGGCCGTCGGTGCATACGGTTTGGAGTGCACCGGCAGCGACGTCCGGTGGCACCGTCCGGCAGCACGCATCTGGGGGACCGATCACCGTGGACATCGTTACGAGCGCACCGAACCGCACCCGGCCCACGGCGCGCCTCGGGGCGCCCGGGCGGGCCCTCGCTCTGGGGGGCGGGGTGGTGTTGCTGGCGCTGGCTCTCACCGGGTGCGGGAGCACGGACGTCGACGGCGCGCCCGTCGAGCGCAAGTCGTTCGCTCTGGAGGGGAAGACGCTGACCATCAGCGCCGAGAACGGCCTCGTCGATCTCGTGCCGGCCGACGTGGAACAGGTCGAGGTGGAGCGGCAGGTCGACGGGTGGGTGGTGTTCGGCAGCGGGCCGGACTCCGTCTGGAAGATGGAGGACGACACCCTCACGCTCCGGGTGAAGTGCGAGGGGATGGCCAACAACTGCGACTCCCGGCACCGGGTGAAGGTGCCGCGCGGGGTCGATGTGAAGGCCGTGTCGGACAACGGGACGATCAGCGCCGTCGGCTTCGACCGCGCCCTGGATCTGTCCTCCGACAACGGCGAGATCAACGTCCAGGACGCGAGCGGCGCGCTGAAGCTGAAGAGCGACAACGGGGAGGTGCGGGCCGACCGGATCACCGCCTCCTCCGTGACCGCCCACGCCGACAACGGGGAGATCCGGCTGGGCTTCAGCTCCGTGCCCGACCTCGTGGACACCGTGAGCGACAACGGGGGCATCACCATCGACCTGCCGCCGGGCGGGCAGAAGTACGCGGTCAACGCCGCCGCCGACAACGGGGACGTCTCCATCCAGGTGCCGCGCGGCGACGACAGCGCCCATGTGGTGAAGGCGCGCAGCGACAACGGGCAAGTCACCGTGCGAAGCGCGAACTAACCGACCCGTGTGTTCGTCCTTACCTGGTGGGAGAATGTACCGGGCAGGGCGAATCGGCACGGGAGAGGGATGTGACGGCGACACACGCGCGGCCGCAGGCAGGAGCGGGTGGGAGTTCCGCCGTCCGGAGTGGTGCGGGTCGGCCCCGCGGGGAGTCCCCGGTCCCGGGCGATCAGGGCGGTTTCGGCGGGCAGGGCGGGTCTGGCGGGCGGGGTGACTTCGGCGGTCGGGGCGAGTCTGGCGGTCGGGGCGGGTCCGGCGGTCGGGGTGGCTTCGGCAGTCGGGGCGGGCCCGGCCGTCCTGCGGGCTCCGGCGGTCCGGGGGGCTCCGGGGTTCGGGATGTCCTCGCGCTGGTGCTGCTGCCCGTGCCCCTCGTGCTCGCCGCGCTTCCCGCCGCCTTCGCCGGTGGCGGTACGCGCCGGTGGTTCGGCGGGCGCGGCGGGGAGAATGAGCGGGCCGAGGCGCAGGCCGCGAAGGACGCCGCCGCCGAGGCCTTCTACGAGCTGGACACCGCCCAGCGTGATCTTCGGATCTCCATCGAGACCATCAACGCCGTGGACAGCTCCTCGCGCGGCCGCAAGGCCGCCGAGGACTTCGCCGCGCTCGGCCGGCGCATCGACGAGGTCAGTCACGCCTACATCACCGCCGTCGACAGCCACGACCTGGACCGGGACGACCTGGAACCCGCCGTCGCCTCCCGGGCCCGCACCGAGCTGACCCGGGCCAAGGACGACCTCGTGCGGGTCAAGGGCGAGCTGGACCGCTTCGCCCAGGGGCTCGGGCCCCTGCTGGGCAGCGCGGAGACCCAGCTCGCCCGGCTCGCCCCCGCCGTCGAGCGGGCCCGGCAGGCGCTCCTGGCGGCGAGCAACGCCCTCGACACCGTGCGGGCCTCCGGGCTGCGGGCCGACGAGCTCGCCGCCCGGCTCGCCGCGCTCGCCCCCGAGCTGACCAAGCTGAACCAGGGCGCGGGAAAGCACGGCGTCCCGGAGACCCTCCAGCGCGCCGATGTGGTCCTGCGGGACGCCGAGGCCGTACGGACCGAAGCCGAGCGGCTGCCCGAGCGGGCCGCCGAGATCGACCGGCGGCTGGTGTCCCTGCGGACCCGCGCCCAGGCGCTGACGACGCGGGCGGGCTCGGTGGAGCCGGTGCTCAGCGAGTTGCGGCGGCGTTTCTCGGCCGCCTGCTGGCAGGACCTCCAGCCCGTCCCGGAGCAGGCCGCAGTGAACGTGCGGCAGGCCGAGGAGAAGCTCGCCGAGGCGGCCAAGGCGCGCGACGAGCAGCGCTGGGCGGACGCCACGTCCCGGCTGTCCACGGTCCGCGCCCTGCTCAACGCCACGGACGAGGCGGTCTCCGCCGCCGGGGACCGGTTGCAGCAGTTGAACGCCGTGGCGAAGGACCCGCAGCAGGAGATCGAGCGGACCCGGTTCGCCGTGCGGGACGCCCAGCGCCTCGCCATGGCCGGCCGCCACACGCCCGACCCCCGGCACGCACGGCCGCTCGACGACTCCGTCGCCCGGCTGGAGCGGGCCATCGCCGGGCTGGAGGGTCGCCACCCCGATTACTGGCACTTCCTGACCGAGACCGAGGCCGTGCGGCAGACCGCCGCCCGGGTCGTCTCCGACATCCGCGAGGAGCGCGGCGGCGCCCAGGGCTAGGGGGGCGTGGTCTCCGGGCCCCGATGGCTCTAGCCTGAGCCCATGCCTCGTTACGAATTCCGCTGCCGCACCTGCGGAGACACGTTCGAACTCAGCCGTCCCATGGCGCAGTCCTCGGACCCCGCCTCCTGCCCCGCAGGCCACGACGACACCGTCAAGCTGCTGTCCGCCGTGGCCGTGGGCGGTGCTGCCGGGTCCGCTCCCGCGCCGTCCGCCGGCGGTGGGGGTGGCGGTGGCTGCTGCGGGGGCGGGTGCTGCGGCTGAGCTCTCCCGCCTCCTTCTCCTCCTACCCCTGCACCTCTACCTCTTGCACCTCTACCTCTTGCGGGACAGCGTCAGGCCGTCCGAGACCGTCAGCAGGACGCTGTCCATCCGGGCGTCCGCGCTCACATGGTCGTTGAACTCCTTGATCGCCGCCGTCGGGCCCGTCGCCTCCGGGTCCGTCACCCCGCCGTGGAAGAGCACGTTGTCCGTGGCGATGACCCCGCCCTGCCGCATCCTGGGCACCAGCTCCTCCCAGTACGCGATGTAGCCGCCCTTGTCCGCGTCCAGGTAGGCGAAGTCGATGTGCGGCTCGGCGGGCATCGCGCGCAGGGTGTCCAGGGCCGGGGCGATGCGCAGGTCGATCCGGTCCGCTACGCCCGCCTTCTCCCAGGCCTCACGGCCGTACGCCGTCCACTCCTCCGAGATGTCGCAGGCGATCAGCGTGCCGTCGGCGGGCAGCGCCTGGGCCATCGCCAGGGCGCTGAACCCGGTGAACGTGCCCACCTCCACCACATGCCGGGCGCCCACCAGCCGGACGAGGAAGGCCAGCAGCGGGGCCTGTTCCTCGGCCGACACCATGCCCGCGTGGTCGGGGAACCGGGCGTACGTGGTGTCCACCAGCTCCCGCTGGACCGGGTCCAGCGGCGGGTTGTGGGCCAGCATGTACGCGTACAGCTCGTCGGTGATCTTTGTGTCGTTGCCCTTGGTCATGCCCCCAGCCTCGCGCAACGCTCGCCCGCGCGCAGGGGAACTCACCCAGCAGCGGCCGCCAGGAAGCGGCGCAGGATCTCCTCCCCCGCCGCCCCGCCCCGCTCCTCCAGGGCCACCACGTGCGGGGCCCGCCAGCCCTCGTCGGCCAGTTCGCCGTGGCCGGGGCGCCAGCCGAGGTCGGCGGCGAGCAGCAGGTCGGCGTCGAGGAGGGAGTCCCCGGCGGCGAGCGTGCGCGTGGCGCCGGCGCGGCGGGCGACCTCGTGCATCGCGGCGCTCTTGGTCAGCGGCGCCGGGACGACGTAGATCTTGCGGCCCTGGAGGGAGACCGTCCAGCCGCGCGGCCGCGCCCAGGCGGCCAGCTCCTTCACCCACTCCTCGGGCAGGAGAGCCCGCTCGACGACGAGGTAGGCGAAGAGGTCCTCGGCGACCCGTTCCTTGAGGAGCCAGGCCGGGTCGGCGGTGGTGGCGAGGTGGGCGCGGATCTCGGTGAGCGGCGCGCACTCGGCCGCGATCCGGGCCTCCACCTGCTGCTGCCAGTCCCGGTCGGAGATCCCGTCGACCAGGATGTGCCCGCCGTTGGCACAGATCGCGTACCGGGGGGCGGGGCCCGGGAGGTGGATGCGGTGGTACTGCTCGCGGGTACGGGTGGTGGTCGGCACGAAGACCGTCGCGCCCGCCACCTCGGTGAGGAGCGCGGCGGCCGTCTCCGTCATGTAGGAGAGGGGCTTGTGGCCGTACACCTCGACGCACAGGAGCCGGGGGGCCTCCGCGTCCGGCATGGACAGGTCGAGTGAGGCCGCCGAGTAGATGAGCGTACGGTCGAGGTCGCTCGCCACCAGGGTGGTGGAGCCGTTCACAGCGGTCGGGGTGCTCATGCGCCCTTCACCGCCTGGTCGTCGGCCACAGCGCTGCCTCCCGCCACCGCCTTGCCGTCCGCGCCCGTCGCGCCGCGCGTGTAGCGGGGGTGGATCAGACCGACACAGCTGTACGGGAGGTCGTCGACCTCCTCGACCGGGACGCCGCGTTGTTCGGCCAGCAGCCGGATGTGGGTCAGGTCCGCGCCCGCGCCGCGCTTCGCGAGGATCTTCCAGGGGACGCGGCGGAGCAGCACCCGGGTGGTCTCGCCGACGCCCGGCTTGACCAGGTTGACGTCGTGGATGCCGTACTCCTCGCTGATCCGCTCGACGGCCGCCCAGCCCTCCCAGGTCGGGGCCCGGTCGGCGGCGAGCAGTTCCTTGGCCTCGGCCTCGACCGGGCCCGCCACCTCGTCGAAGCGAGCGGCGATCGTGTCGAGGAAGTGGCCCGAGACATCGGAGTCGGCCAGTTCCCGGTAGAACTTCCCGCCGTGGAAGTCGTCGGGCCCGACCAGGTCGGCGCGGAGCACCGTACGGGAAATGAGCCCGGACACCGTGGAGTTGAGGCAGGCCGAGGGGATGAGGAAGTCCTCGCGGGTGCCGTACGTCCGCACGCAGCCGCCCGGGTCCGCGAGCACCGCGATCTCCGGGTCGAAGCCGACGGGCCCACCCGAGGCCTCGAACTCGCTGATCGCCGCCGCCAGTTCGCGGGTGATGGCACCCTTGCCCGTCCAGCCGTCGACGAACACCACGTCGGCCGGGTCGTGATGGGCGGCCAGCCAACGCAGGGCGGTGGCGTCGATGCCCCGGCCCCGGACGATGGAGATGGCGTAGTGCGGCAGATCCAGACCGTGCCGGTGCTGGGCCCAGCGGCGCATCAGCACCCCGACCGGCGTTCCGGCGCGGGCGAGCGACACGAGCACCGGGCGGGGACCGCGTTCGGCGAGGACCGTCTCGGTGACCGTGCCGACCGCGCGGGCGATGCGCGCGGCGGAGGTCTCCAGTGCGGCGGTGAACAGCGCCTGGTACTCGGCGCTCGGCTGGTACTCGACGGGCAGCGACTCCGCGTAGTGCGCGCCGCCGCTCTGGATGGCCTCCTCGCGCTCCTCGGTGGGCGCTTCCAGCTCGGTGTCCGAGAGGTCCTGGAGCAGCCAGCCGACGTCCTCCGGGGCGTAACTGGAGAACTCGGGGCCTCGGAGGGGATCGGGCAGCACGGCGGGCTCCGATACAGGTGTGGGGGTGTACGAGGGGACGACCGCGAGGAGTACCCGGTCGGCGTGGACGCCTAGCTGGGCCAACAAGCCTTCGGGGGCGTGCAGTTCGGGGGTGTCGGCGGTGGAGTCGACGACGGCGACCACGGCGTCGAAGCCGGCGCCCGCCACGTTGTACGCGTACCGGTCGCCGGGTCCGTCCGCCGGGTCGTCGTGGGCCGGGAAGACGAGGCGGGTGCGTATCGCGTAGCCGGGGTCGTCGACGGCGAGGACGGGTGAGCGGGTGGTGGTGGAGTAGCGGACCTCGGTGCCGGCTCCCAGGGCGGCTTCCAGCGCGGTGCCCAGGCGCAGCGGCGCGTACATCAGCTCCTCGAAGCCGAGGACGAGGACCCGGCGGGGGCCCTGGTCCCGGCCGCCCGAGTCCTGACGCCGGTACCGGCCCTGGTCGCGGCCCCGGTCCGCCGCCTCGTCGCCCAACGCCGCCGCGATCCGCTCCGCCATGTCCGGCAGCGCCGCTTCCAGGGCCGCCCGGTGAGCCGGGGTGAACCCGTGCCGGCCGCCGTCGGGGACGCCGGCCGGCCACTGGAGGTCGACGCGGGTGACCGGGGCGGGAGCCGGTGCGGCGGGCGGCTCGGAAGCGGAAACCTCCGCCTCCTGCTCCGCCTGCCCGGCCTGCTCCGCCTCCTGCTCCGCCACCAGGGCCTGGCCGCGTTCCAGTACGCCGTCCGGTAGGGCGACCGTCCCGGCGCACCGGGTCACCAGGTCCACCCGGGCGCCGATCTCGGCGGCGAAGTCGGTCAGCCGGTCGCGGTCCGCCGGGGAGCGCATGTCGACCAGGGCGACGATGACGTACCGCTCGCGCGGGTGCAGGGCGTGCAGCGCGCGGATGGTGTTCAGGACCGTGTTGCCGGTGGAGAACTCGTCGTCGACCAGCACCAGCGTCGAGGTGTCCGCCCCGGGGCCGCCCCCCGCCAGCAGCCCGGGGTCCTCCGGCAGCAGCAGGTGCGAGGTGGCGTGCGAGTGGGCCTCCTCGAAGCCGCCCGCCTGCTGCACGCCCGCCACCGGACGCCGGGTCGAGTGCAGGTACGGGGCGTCCCGCAGGCCGTCCGCGACGGCGTGGCCGAGACCGGTGGCCGTCTCCGCGTATCCAAGGACCACCGCGCGGCGGGCTTCGTCGGCGCCGAGCAGCGCCCGTACGCGCTCACCGAGCTCGAACCCGGCCCCGTGCACGACGGAGGGCCGCTGGGGAACGTGCTTGCCCAGCACGTTGGACACCAGCAGATGCGCCCGCTTGGGGTTGCGGCGCAGGGCCAGACCCAGCAGCTCCTGGAGCTCTCCATCGCCTTCGAGGGCGACCCCGAGCCGCTCGGCCACCCACTCGCCCGACCACACCACGTCCACGATCTCTTCTCTCGTCGCGCGCTCGCTCATCGATGCGCGCTCAGTTCGTCAGGCCGGCGGCCAGCAGGTCCACGAAGCCGACGTCTTCCCTCGCCACCCCGAACACCTCGGCCCGCTGGAGCGTGCGCTCGGCCCAGGCCCGGTGGGGCTTCACTTCGTTCATCTTGTTCGTGTACGCCGAGCGCAGCACCCCGCCGCCCCCGCGCTCGGGGCTCAGGATGTCCTGGGCGTCGGTGAACTCCTCGTGGCTGACCACGGACAGTGCGTGGACCGGCGCCACGTGCGAGGGGTGGATGCAGGTCTTGCCGAGCAGGCCGTTGGCCCGGTCGAGCTCGATCTCCCGGAGCAGTCCGTCTAGGTCGTGCTCGATGAGCGCCGTGCGCAGTTCCTCGGCCCGGCCCTCCAGGAAGGGGCTGCGGCGCAGCTGGGGCTTGAACATGCGCTCCTGGCGGCGGAAATACTCCCAGACCGGGCCGGTGATCGTGAAGCCGGTGCCGTCGGCCCGGCCGAGCACGTTGACCACGTCGGCGATCACCGAGGCGACGATATGGACGTCGTACGCCGTCATGTCGGGCGCGCGGCGCAGTCCGTAGGCCGAGCAGAAGTCGGTGACGCCGAGCCGCAGGGCGAGCACCCGGTCCCGGTACTTGTCGACGACGCGGGCGATGCCCCGGAGGATTTCGCCGCGCGTCTCCAGATGGAGCAGCTCGGGGGATTCGAGGACCGGCATGGCGAAGAGGCGTCGGCCGCACGCCGTCTCGGCCTCGGCGAGCGCCTCCAGGAAGTGCCTCCCCCGCTCTTCGGTGAATTTGGGAAGTACGAAACCGGACAACATGCGGACCGAGTCGCCGAGGCGTCGTACCAGGTCGGTGATCTGGCCGGGTTCCCGTACGCGGATGAAGAGGAGCGGGATGTCGGCGTCGGCCGCGTCCGCCGTGCCCGTGGCGTCGCCCGTGCTCCGCCCGGCGGGTCCGGACGCCGTGTCCCGGGCGGCCAGGGCGGCGAACTGCCTGATCAGGTTGGCTTCGGCGTCGGTGACCTCGGCGTCGTCGATCGAGTCCTCCAGGCACAGCACCATGGAGACGACACCGCGCGCGGCCTGCTTCAGCACGTCGTCGGCGAGCGACGGGCGGGTGGCCGGGGAGTAGAGCGTGGCTCCCAGGGCGACGGAGAGCATCCGTGCCGGGGATTCCGCGGTGAAGGCGTGGGGTTCCCTGAAGAACAGGCCCTCGCGGGCAGTGGGCGATATGTGCCCGAAGTGACGCATGATTTTCCCCCGAACTGCCTGACCGGCCGAACAACGCATGGCCGGTAATAGTACGTACGGACGGGTGTCAACAGTTCCCCATGTACATGAATTTCCGGTTACCCGCCCCTTGTGCGACCCCCTCTCGCGGTACCGTCCCGGTCTGCCCGCGCCGCCGCCGGGCACGGCCGTGCCGCCCCCCGCGTTGTCCGCACGGGCCCCCAGCAGGCAGGATGACGGTCATGACGCACACGATGCTGAAGGGCTCGAACGTCCCCGTCGATGCCGCGGCCGTCCGGGCCGTGCTGCGCTGGACCCCGGGCCCCGGGGTTCCCGACGTGGACGCCTCCGCCCTGCTCCTCGGTGCGTCCGGCCGGGTGCGGTCGGATGAGGACTTCGTCTTCTACAACCAGCCCCGGCACCCCTCCGGCCTGGTCCGGCGGCTGCCGAAGCGCAGTGTGCCGGAAGGGCTGACGGACACGGTCGAGGCGGACCTCGGGGCGCTCGACGCTTCGGTGGACCAGGTGGTCATCGCGGCCTCCTCCGACGGGGCCGCCTTCGAAGAGGTCCCGGACCTGCGCATACTCCTGTTCGACGCCGCGTTCGCCGAGGGCGAGCCGCTGGCGGTGTTCGATGTGCGGCCGGAGACCGGGGAAGAGACCGCGATCATCTGCGGCGAGCTGTACCGCCGCGGCGAGGGCTGGAAGTTCCGCGCGGTCGGCCAGGGCTATCCCACCGGCCTGATCGGCCTGGCCACCGCCTTCGGCATCTCGGTGGACGAGTCGGAGGCGGCGAACGGGGAGCAGCCGGGGGGCGGGGCGCAGGACCCGGCCGCTCCGGCGGGCGCGGGTCCGCTCCCGGCCGCCGTGCCCCCGCCCCCGGCGGTGCCGCCGGGGCCCGTGCCGGCCACCGGGGCCACCGGGCTCGGGCCCGACTCCCAGGCCACGGTCCAGCACCAGCAGCCCTCCTACGGCTATCCGCCTCCGGTCGCGCATCCCGCCGCCGCCCCCGCCGCGGCCCACCAGCCGACGTACGGCTATCCCCAGCCCGCCGAGCCGCTCGCGTACGGCTATCCGCAGCCGGCGGCGGCCGCCGCACACGCGCCCGACCCCCATTTCGTGCTGCCTCCCCAAGGTCCGCAGTTCGTCCGGTCCTGAGCCGGGCCCCGGGACACGGCCCGGGCTCACGTGCGGGACTTGTAGCCGCGGCCCCATTGCATGCCGTAGCCGTACAGCCGGTCCAGCTCCGACTGGAAGCCGTACACGAACTTCACCTCGCGGCGCACGATCAGCTCATCCTTGATGTTCTCCACGGTGAACACCGCACAGGAGCGGGCCTGCGGTGCGCGTTCGTCCAGCTCGATCTCGATGCGCGGGCCGTTGCCCGGGTAGAGCGTGATCTTGGCGTGCGTGCGGTCGAACGCGGGCGTCCGGTCGTAGATGTAGACGAAGAACAGCAGCCGCTTGATCTTGTCGCGCTGGTCGAGGTTGACGTAGACCGTCTCGCCGGAGGGCGCGCCGAACCGGTCGTCGCCGCTGAGCCGGACGTAGGGCGGGCCGTTGAGGTCGCCGATCAGGCTGCCCAGCGGCTGCACGACGCCCTTGGTGCCGTCCATCAGCTCGTACATGCAGCCGAGGTCCAGGTCGACGTTGACGACGCCCTGGGTGTGCGCCTGGACCACCTCGGGCTTGAAGAGCTGGAGGGGGCGCCGGAGCATACCGCTCTGGCGGGAGCGGCCCTCGATGTCCGAGGTCCGCATCCGCCAGGAGAGGTTGACCCGGAGGTTGCCCGAGAGGGCGCCCTGCTTGTTGAGCGAGACCGTGGCGTTCCGCTTGGACAGCACGATGGCGCTCGACGTCGAGTTGCCCGAGTCGAACTGCGCCGCGCGCCCCGGCCACAGGCCGTCGAAGAATCCCATCCCTACCCCCACCTGTTCACGCTGTTCGCGCCGCCTGTTCGCGCCCCGGACATCACTGCGGGGCGGCCAACGGGCCGGGTCCGGGAGATCCCGGAGAGCCGTCGCCGTGTGGGCCGCCCCGCAGAGAGCGTTCCTCAATCCCTACCGGGTCACACCCCGGAGGACACTTCCGCCTTGCTTCCCGAGCCGTCGCCCCCGC
This sequence comes from Streptomyces sp. NPDC058375, assembly GCF_042723425.1. NCBI lineage: Bacteria > Bacillati > Actinomycetota > Actinomycetes > Kitasatosporales > Streptomycetaceae > Streptomyces > Streptomyces sp. NPDC058375. Next base: position 10,621 of record NZ_JBHXJG010000217.1, read on the forward strand.
CGGATTCGGCGGCGAGCGCGCGGTTGCGCTTGACCGAGGACCAGAAGGAGAGGGCGATCAGGATCACGCCGACCGAGCCGGTGATGAGCTCGTTGATCTCGTGCTGGATGGTGATCAGCAGGATGATCGAGAGGGCGCCGATCGCGTAGTGGGCGCCGTGCTCCAGGTAGACGTAGTCGTCGAGCGTGCCCTCGCGCACCAGGTAGACGGTGAGCGAACGGACGTACATGGCGCCGATGCCGAGGCCGAGGGCCATCAGCACGATCTCGTTGGTGATGGCGAAGGCGCCGATGACTCCGTCGAAGGAGAACGAGGCGTCCAGGACTTCCAGGTAGAGGAAGAGGAAGAACGCGGCCTTTCCGGCGAGGGCGACCCCGGTGACGGGCTTGCCCTTCTTCTTGGCCTCTTCCTCGGCCTCGTGCTCACGCTCCTCCTCCTCTTCGAGCTTGCCCTCGAAGAATCCGGAGAGTCCGCCGACGATCAGGTAGGTGATCAGACCGGCGATGCCGGAGAGCATGACCGTCGCCGACTTGTCGACGTGCCCGCCGCCGTGCTGGTGGGCCTGGGTCGCGAAGGTCATGGCGGTGATCATCAGGATGATCAGCGCGACGCAGACCGACAGCATGTCGACCTTGCCGAGCTTGGCGAGCGGCCGCTCGATCCAGCGCAGCCAGTGGATGTCCCGGTCCTCGTCGAAGATGAAGTCGAGGAAGATCATCAACAGGAACATGCCACCGAAGGCGGCGATCGACGGATGGGCGTCCGTGACCAGTTCCTTGTACTTGTCCGGGTCGTTGAAGGACAGGTCGATGGCCTCGATCGGTCCGAGCTTGGCGCTCACGGCCACGATCACGACGGGGAACACCAGTCGCATACCGAAGACGGCGATGAGGATGCCGATGGTGAGGAAGATTTTCTGCCAGAAGGCATTCATCTTCTTCAGGATTCCGGCGTTGATCACCGCGTTGTCGAAGGACAGCGAGATCTCCAGGACGGACAGGATCGCGACGATACCGAAGGCCTGCCACCCCCCGTAGAAAATCGCTGCGACCAGGCCGAGCGCGGTGACCGCGAACGACCAGCCGAAGGTTTTCAGAACCACTGGCTACCCCATCGTGTTGTTAAACGGGTCTCCCCCGGTGTGTCGGGGCTCCCCCGCGCCGTGCGGGGCGTTATGAAACGTTGACGCCGAAGTCTAGAGCGATGCCTCGCAGGCCAGACGCGTACCCCTGGCCGACTGCACGGAATTTCCACTCGCCGTTGTACCGGTAGAGCTCGCCGAAGATCATCGCGGTCTCCGTCGAGGCGTCCTCGCTCAGGTCGTAGCGGGCCAGCTCCTGGCCGTCGGCCTGGTTGACCACCCGGATGAAGGCGTTGCTGACCTGGCCGAACGCCTGGCCTCGGTTGTCCGCGTCGTGGATCGAGACCGGGAAGACGATCTTGTCGCAGTGGGCGGGCACCTGGTCGAGGCGGACGATGACGGACTCGTCGTCTCCGTCGCCCTCCCCCGTGAGGTTGTCGCCGGTGTGCTCGACGGAACCGTCCGGGCTCGTGAGGTTGTTGTAGAAGACGAACCACTCGTCACCGAGCACCCGGCCCGACTGGCACAGCAGGGCGCTGGCGTCGAGGTCGAAAGCGGCGCCCGTGGTGGAGCGTGCGTCCCAGCCGAGCCCGACCAGCACCTGGGTGAGGTTGGGTGCGACCTTGGAGAGGGAGACATTGCCTCCCTTGGCGAGCGTGACGCCCATGTGTGTCCTCCCCGAGTCATGAAAAAACGCTGCCGGGGGGGGTGGGCGCCCGGGGGGGGGGGGGGGGGGCGCCCGGCGGGGGGGGGGCCGG
>NZ_JBHXJG010000218.1:0-12404 GCF_042723425.1 Streptomyces sp. NPDC058375
GGACCAGGGTGTGCGCCCCACTGACGTGTACGGGTGCGCGCCGGCATCCCGGCGCGCGGGCGCGGCTCAGCCGCCGAGCGGGATCCCGTTGGCCGTGAGGCCCTGGGTGGGCAGTCCGCCGAGCAGGCCGGTGACCGGGGCGGCCGCGTCGGTGGCCTGGCCGCCGAGGACCTTGCCGACGGTGTCCTGGACCGGCGCGTTCTGGACCGACTGCGCGACGGTGTCGAGCGCCATCGTCGAGACGGGGAGCACCCCGGCCGCGGCGTCCAGCGGCAGCGAGGTGGCGGCGGAGGCGCTGCCGCCGGCGGCAGCGGCGAAAGCGGCACCGAGAGCGGCGACACCGAGAGTCTTGGCAGACTTCTTCATGGAGAATTCATCCTTGGGGAAGGGGATGTGAGCGGCTCTGCAAACTAGCCATCCCGCCGCCCCGTCCGCAAACATCCCGACACGCGGAAAAAGGGCCGGGAGACCGCTGCCCGGCCCTTTCACCTGGTGTGTCCATCAGCCTCCGGAGACCGTAGATCCGCTGGTCACAGCGGTCTGATAGAAAAGCCACTCCGACTTCAGCTCGGCGTATCCGGGCTTGACGACGTCATTGATCATCGCGAGACGTTCGTCGAAAGGAATGAAAGCTGATTTCATCGCATTGACTGTGAACCACTGCATGTCGTCGAGCGTGTATCCGAAAGCCTCGGTCAGCCGCTCGAATTCCCCGCTCATGCTGGTCCCGCTCATCAGCCGGTTGTCCGTGTTCACGGTGATCCGGAAGTGCAGCTTGCGCAGCAGTCCGATCGGGTGCTCGGCGTACGAGTCGGCCGCGCCGGTCTGGAGGTTGGAGGTCGGGCACATCTCCAGCGGGATGCGCTTGTCCCGTACGTAGGAGGCGAGGCGGCCGAGGGAGACCGAGCCGTCCTCTGCGACCTCGATGTCGTCGATGATCCGCACGCCGTGGCCGAGCCGGTCGGCGCCGCACCACTGGAGGGCCTGCCAGATCGACGGCAGGCCGAAGGCCTCGCCCGCGTGGATGGTGAAGTGGTTGTTCTCGCGCTTGAGGTACTCGAACGCGTCGAGGTGGCGGGTGGGCGGGAAGCCGGCCTCGGCGCCCGCGATGTCGAAGCCCACGACACCCTGGTCGCGGTAGCTGTTGGCGAGTTCGGCGATCTCCAGCGCGCGGGCTGCGTGCCGCATCGCGGTGAGGAGGGCGCCGACGCGGATGCGGTGGCCGCCCGCGCGAGCGATGCGCTCGCCCTCGCGGAAGCCCGCGTTGACGGCCTCGACGACCTCTTCGAGGGTCAGGCCGCCCTCCAGGTGCTGCTCGGGGGCGTAACGGATCTCGGCGTAGACGACACCGTCCTCGGCGAGGTCCTCGGCGCACTCGGCGGCCACCCGGAACAGCGCGTCACGGGTCTGCATGACGGCGCAGGTGTGGGCGAAGGTCTCCAGGTAGCGCTCCAGCGAACCGGAGTCGGCGGCCTCGCGGAACCAGATGCCGAGCTTGTCGGCCTCGGTCTCGGGGAGGGAGTCGTAACCCTGCGCGCGGGCCAGCTCGACGATGGTGCCCGGCCGCAGGCCGCCGTCGAGGTGGTCGTGGAGCAGCACCTTGGGGGCGCGCCGGATCTGGTCGGAATCAGGGACATTCGGGGTCTGGCTCGTCATCTTGGCACTCTAGCGCCTACGCGCGTAGAGCGCCTCGTGTCGATGCGTAACAGTGACCGCGAAGTCGGGTGGAGTACACCTGTCCTTCTGACACTGTTCTGTCATGGGACAGCGCGCACTCCCCCTGCCCGAAGCCAGGCTGGGACGGGCCGTACAGACGGCCGGAGCAACGGACGAGGTCAGCGGCGTGGTTCTGCTGCTTCCGGACGGCGAGGCCGCCTCCCGCCGCCGTCCCTCCACCCTGTCGTACGCGACACAGCTGCCGTTCGCCCGTTCGCTGGCCCGCGCCGGGGAGGGCGACGGGCTCGCCGTGCACGTGCTGCGCTACCGCTGCCGCGGCTGGAACGCGGACGACGCGCACCCCGCCGAGGACGCCGCGTGGGCCGCCGACGAGGTCCAGCGGCGGTACGGCGACGTGCCGGTCTGCCTGGTCGGGCACGGGATGGGCGGGCGGGCGGCGCTGCGGGCCGCCGGGCACGGTGCGGTCACCTCCGTGCTGGCGATGGCCCCGTGGCTGCCGGAGCGGACGGCGGACGGACAGGAGCCGGTGAAGCAGTTGGCGGGGCGGCGGGTGCTGATCGTGCACGGCACCAACGACGAGCGCACCGACCCGGAGCTGTCCTACCGGCTGGCCGAGCGGGCGAAGAAGTCCAACCGGGACACCTGCCGCTTCGAAGTGCACTCCGACGGGCACGCGTTGCGCCAGCACCGCTCCGAAGTGGTGGCGCTGGCAGCCGACTTCGTCCGGGGCTCGCTCTTCGCCCGGTCCTACGCCCGCCCGGTCGCGGACGCGCTCGCCGCACCGCCGCCGCTGGGGCTGCGGATGCCGCTGGCCGCCGGGTTCGGGCGGTCGTTGCGGCACTGAGACGGGTGCCGGACCGGGGTCGGCGTCAGGTCTTCCGCCGCCGCACCGACCGCCGGAGCGGGGTCGCCGCCTCAGTCCGGCAGCAGATTCCCCCGCCGCGAGAGCAGGAAGCGTTTGAAGGCGGCGACCGGCGGGGTGTCGGGGTGTCCGTCGAGCCAGGCGACGCCGATCTCGCGGGCCGCGCGCGGGGCCGTCACCGTCAGCTCGACGACCCCGGGGCGGGCGACCGCCGGCGGCGGCAGCAGCGCCACCCCGAGCCCGGCCGCGACCAGCCCGCGCAGAGTCTCCGCCTCCTCGCCCTCGAAGGCGACGCGCGGGGTGAAGCCCGCCTCCGCGCAGAGGTCGTCGGTGATCCGGCGCAGCCCGTACCCCGGCTCCAGCGTCACGAACGTCTCGTCGGCCGCCTCCGCGAGGCGGATCCGGCGGCGGGAGGCGAGGCGGTGGTCGTCCGGGACCACCAAGCGCAGCCGCTGTTCGTCGAGGCGGCGGGTGACCAGGTCGGGGGCGTCGGGCACGGGTGAGGTGAGGCAGAGGTCGAGGCCGCCCGCGCGGAGCCGTTCGATCATCGCCTCGCCGTAGTTCTGCACGAGCTGGAAGCGGACGCGCGGGTGGTCGACGCGGAACGCGCGGATCAGGCCGGGCACGGTCTCGGAACCCATGGTGTGCAGGAAGCCGAAGGAGACCCGGCCGGCCGTGGGGTCGGCGTCCGCCCGGACCGAGTCGGCGGCCTTCTCCACCTCGGCCAGGGCGCGTTCCGCCGAGCCGAGGAAGGTGCGGCCCGCCGGGGTGAGCGAGACGGTACGGCCCTTGCGGGCGAACAGGGCGACGCCCAGGTCCGCTTCGAGCCGGACCATGGCCCGCGAGAGCGTGGACTGCGGGACGCCCAGCTCGTGTGCGGCGCGGGTCACATGCTCGTGGCGGGCGACCGCCTCGAAGTACGCGAGGCGGGGCGCGAGGACCGCCCGGATGTCTTCTTCGTAACTGCTCGGTGACAGCCGAGGCCCTGAGCTGCGTTCATGCGCCATGGGATTGATTATGGCAGTTTCGTGCATTGGACGCATGAAACGTCTCGCTCTACGTTCGACGTATGCCTCCCGCTGATACCGGGGCATCCACCGTCGTGGTGGGTGCCTCTGCGCCGTCGTCCCCCGTCACCACCACCGCCGCGCCGGCCTCCACCCATGAGCGCCTGGAGCCCGGCCGCCCCGGCTACCGCCGGATGAGCTTCGCCCTCTTCGCCGCCGGTGTCGCGGCGTTCGCCCTCCTGTACTCCACCCAGGCCCTGCTGCCGGCCGTCTCCGCGTCGTTCGACGCCACCGCCGGCCAGGCGAGCTGGACGGTCTCGGCGGCGACCGGGGCGCTGGCCCTGTTCGTGCTGCCGCTGAGCGCGCTCTCGGAGCGGTTCGGGCGGCGGCAGATGATGACGGCGTCGCTGGCGGTCGCGGTGCTGGTCGGGCTGCTGGTGCCGCTCGCCCCGTCGATGGGCGCACTGATCGCGCTGCGCGCCGTCCAGGGTGCGGCGCTCGCCGGGCTCCCGGCGTCCGCGATGGCGTATCTCGCGGAGGAGGTACGGCCCAAGGCGCTGATCGCCGCGATCGGGCTGTTCGTCGCGGGCAACAGCATCGGCGGCATGAGCGGCCGCATCCTCACCGGGTGGGTCGCCCAGGCCTGGGGCTGGCGCGCGGCACTCGCGGTGGTCGGGCTCCTCGCGCTGGCGTGCGCCGTCGTCTTCCACTTCCTCATCCCGAAGGCGAAGAACTTCCGCCCCGGTTCGCTGAACCCGAAGGCCCTGGCGAAGACCGTCGCCACGCATCTGGCCGACCCGCTGCTGGTCCGGCTGTACGCGATCGGCGCGCTGTTCATGACGGTGTTCGGCGCGGTCTACACGGTGATCGGCTACCGCCTGGTCGAGGAGCCGTTCAGCCTGCCGCAGGGCGTCATCGGGTCGATCTTCCTGGTCTACCTGGTGGGTACGGTCTCATCCGCCGCCGCCGGACGTCTGGTGGCCCGCCTCGGCCGCCGGGGCGCGCTCTACCTGGCGGTCTCCACGACCGCCGCCGGGCTGCTGCTCTCGCTGGCGGACCAGCTGGCCGCCGTGCTGCTGGGCCTGGTGCTGATCACGGCCGGCTTCTTCGCCGGGCACGCGGTCGCCTCGTCCTCGGTCAGCCGGACCGCGACGACGGGCCGGGCGCAGGCCTCGGCGCTGTACCAGTCGGCGTACTACCTGGGCTCCAGCGCGGGCGGCACGCTGGGCGCGGTCGCCTTCCACGCCGGCGGCTGGGCCGCGACGGTGGCGCTCGGCCTGCTCGCGGTCCTCGGCGTCGTCTCGATCACGCTGTACGGAACCCGGGTGGCGCGTGCGGAGCGGCGGGCGCTGGTTCCGGCGACCCGCTGAGCACACGGGCCCGGGCAACAGACGCTGCCCGGACCCGTACCGCTCGGGCCGTCGGCGGACCGTCAGCGGGCCATCAGCGCGAAGACTCCCCAGCCAAGGTACTCACGCTGATACCGCGCGTAACGGGCGGGACCGGTGGTGAGTTCGGCCCGCACCTCGGCGGCCGACTCGTCATCGGGATGCGCGTCGAGCCAGCGACGGAGGTTGAGCCACTGCGCCGCCTGGTACCGGTCCCAGCTGTCCTGGTCGGCCAGCACCATCTCCACTACGTCGTACCCGAGGTCACCGAACTGCTCGATCAGCTCCGGCAGGAGCAGGAAGTCGTCCTTGCCGCGAGCGTGGCAGCCTTCGGCGGCCTCCCGGTCCGGCACTTCCCGGAGCCAGTACGGCTCACCGATGAGCATCAGGCCGCCGGGGCGGAGACTCCTGGCCAGCAGTTCGACGGTGCCGGCCACCCCACCGCCGATCCAGGTCGCGCCGACACAGGCGGCGAGATCGACCGGCTCGTCCGCGACGAAGCCGGAGGCGTCGCCGTGCACGAAGGTGACCCGGTCCGCGACGCCGAGTTCGGCGGCGCGCGAGCGGGCCTTCCCGGTGAACACCGTGCTGATGTCCACCCCGGTCCCGGTCACTCCGTGGTCGCGGGCCCAGGTGCACAACATCTCACCCGACCCGCTCGCGAGGTCGAGCGCACGGGTTCCGGGCGCCAGGTGCAGCGCCCGACCGAGGTCGGCGAGCTTGCCGCGGGTGAGCGGGTTGTGGATGCGGTGGCTACTTTCGCGAACGGTGAAGATGCGTGGAAGATCCACGAGAGGTGTTCCTTACGTTCGATGAGGTCGATGAGGTCGTGGCGTCTGCAAAGGGCAGCCGGCCGGAGTCGGCCGCCGTTGCTCGGACCGTCATCGAAAACACCTCGTCGTGAACGCGCGGATCGGGAACTCGGCGACCGTACGGCCTTTCGGTCCGCGCCTCCACCGGTTTTTCGGGACGCAACCGAGACATACCGGCGCGCAACCACCGATCCCCTTCGCACGTCTACCAGGCGTGACCACAAAACCACTGTGGGCGAAGGGGAGTTGCCGCATGGGAGACATGGCGAAGACATCCGGCGGACGGCTGCGACGGGGGACGGCCCTGTCCGTCGCCGGACTGGTGGCCGCCCCGGCCCTGGTCCTGGGCACCGGCACCGCCGCCCACGCGGCGTCCTGCACGAAGTCGGTGGGACCGCACCAGAAGCAGGTCGAGAAGTTCCTGAAGCGGCCCGTGGACGGCAAGCAGTCGACGGCCGACTGCAAGGCGACCCAGAAGTTCCAGAAGGCCCACGGGATCACCCCCGCCATCGGGTACGCCGGTCCGCTGACCTGGCGCACGATGAACACGATGCTCGCCCAGAAGGCGGCCGGGAAGAACCCCGACAAGGCGGGGGAGTGCCCCACCGACAAGGGGCGCATCGCCTGTGTCGACCTGACGCGGCAGCTGAGCTGGATCCAGGACGGCAAGAAGCTGAAGTACGGCCCGGTGCCGGTGCGGACCGGCCGGGACGGCGCGGAGACCCGGACCGGGGCCAAGAAGATCTACTGGCGCAATATCAAGCACTGGTCGACCATCTACAAGGTCTGGATGCCGCACTCCCAGTTCTTCGACGGCGGCCAGGCGTTCCACTCGGTCACCAAGTCCATGTACAACCCGCCGGGCTCCGGCGGCTGCGTCAACATGCGGCCCGACGACGCGAAGGCATACTGGAAACTGTTGAAGAACGGCGACGACGTGTACGTGTACGGGCGCAAGCCCGGGACCTGAGGACCCCGCCGCGAGGCGCGCATCCTGAGGGGTGCCGGACGGGATCGTGGCCGGAGCCACGGCCTCCGGTACCCCTTGTTCGTTTTCCGCCCCCGACTGTCAGTGGCCTGCGGTAGCTTCCGACGTACCGGGTGACGGATGCCACAGCGCGAGGGCGCGCGACAGGGGTGGAGCGATGAGCGATCTGACCACGACGACGGCCGCAGGAGCGGCGGCGAGCGCCGAGAAGCCCGATGCCGCCGGGATCGACAGCCGCCTGGAAGGGCACCGGATCGAGCTGACCGGTTACTGCTACCGGATGCTCGGGTCCGCCTTCGAGGCCGAGGACGCGGTGCAGGACACCCTGGTCCGGGCCTGGCGCAACTTCGACAAGTTCGAGGGCCGTTCGTCGCTGCGCTCCTGGCTCTACCGGATCGCCACCAACGTCTGCCTCGACATGCTGAACGCGGGCAACAAGCGGGCCCGCCCGGTCGATCTGACGGGCCCGACCCCGCTCGCCCAGGCCGCGCTGAGCCCCCGCCCGGAGAACGTCTGGCTGGAGCCGATGCCCGACGGCCGGATCCTGCCGTCGGTCCAGGACCCGGCGGAGGCGGCCGTGGCGCGCGAATCGGTGCGCCTGGCGTTCGTCGCGGCGCTCCAGCACCTGCCGCCGAAGCAGCGCGCCGTGCTGATCCTGCGCGAGGTGCTCGCCTGGAAGGCGGCGGAGGTCGCCGAGCTGCTGGAGACCTCCGTGGCCTCGGTCAACAGCGCGCTCCAGCGGGCCCGCGCCACGCTGACCGAGACGGAGGGCCGGGCGGGCGATCCGGCGGACCCGCTCGACGAGGAGCAGCAGAAGCTCCTGGAGCGCTATGTGAAGGCGTTCGAGGGCTATGACATGGCTGCCCTGACCGCGCTGCTCCACGAGGACGCGGTGATGACGATGCCGCCGTTCGACCTGTGGCTGCGGGGCACCGGGGACATCACGGGCTTCATGACCTCCATCGGCGCGGCGTGCGCGGGCTCCAAGCTGGTGCCCGTCTCGGCCAACGGCTCCCCCGCCTTCGCGCACTACAAGCCGGCCGAGGACGGGTCCGGGTTCGTGCCTTGGGCGGTCCAGGTCATCGACATCCAGGACGGGGAGATCACCGGGATGCACTGCTTCCTGGACGTCCCGCGCTGGTTCCCGCTGTTCGGCCTGCCGGACCGGCTGCCGGCGGACGCGTAGTGGGCGGCCGAAGACCCGTCGTGCCGCTCGCCGCCTGGGCGGTGATCGCCGCGGGCGGCTGGGGGGCCACCCAGTGGCTGGGCGAGCCGGCCGCCACCTCCGGTCCGGCTCCCCGGCCGACACAGGAACGCGGGGCGGCGACGGCGTCCCCGGCTCCCTGTGACACCCGGCAAGCCTCCGCCCGGGCGACACCGACTGCCCCGCCCGGCGGCTGGGAGCCCTCGGACGGCACGGTCCGGCAGAACCCTGACGGTACGTGGAGCGGGGTGGAGCTCCGGGTGTACGTCTGCACGGGGTGAGAGCGCGGGCCCGGCACCGCAAGGGCCCGCACGCGCCGAGTCCGTACACACGGGGGCCGGCGCGTAAGGGCCCGCACGCGCCGAGTCCGTACACGCGGGGGCCGCACGCGTCCCGCCCGCACGCGCCGAGCCGCACAAACGGGCCCGCACAAACGGGGTCCGCACGCGCCTGGCCGGGGCCGTACGTCAGCGGGCGTCCGGTACCCGTTCCTCCGGGCCCTCCTCCAGGGCCACCACGTCGGCCAGCCCCACCAGGTCCAGCAGCGCCCGGAGTTCGGGGGGTACGCGGCGCAGCCGCAGGGTGTGACCGGCCCGGCGGGCGACGAGCCCCAGCTGGGCCACGGCCTCGACGGCGGTCAGATCCGGCCGGGTCACCCCGCCCACATCGCAGTCCACGGCGGCGCCCGGAGCGAGGGCGGCTCCGCGGGGGCCGGCGAGAGCACGCTCCAGTTCGGCGCAGAGGTCGGGTACGACGGCACGGCTGACCCGGCCGGTCACGGTCAAGGTGATCGGATTTTCGGCATCCACACCAGGCAGACCGCCCCGGCGGGCGAAAATCATCGGCCCGGCCCCGGCGACGCCCTCGCGCGAGGGCTCACCAGGGCTCACGCGGGGGCTCTTTCGCGTCATCTCCGGATTCCTGTGCAGAACCTGTGAACCAACGCGCTGGGCTTCCCCTCTAGTTCGGTGAACCGACGGCCGCAGCCGTCACTCCTGTATGTCTGCGGACCGACGGCGTGAAGAACCATCGAGTTCTCCAGGGGGAGAGTTGCGCAGACACGTGAGAAACGCGTGCATACCCGCGGTCGCCACAGCGGCCGCCGTGGCACTGGCGGCCGGCATGGCCGGCCCCGCCGTCGCCCAGCCGGAGCAGCGGGGGCCGTCCGGTGCCCGTGCGCAGGCCCAGGACCGGGACGTGCGTGAGCTGACCCTCGTCACCGGCGACCGGGTCACCGTGAACGCCCAGGGCAAGCCGGTCTCCTTCCGGCCCGCGAAGGGGCGGGAGCACATCCCGGTCCAGCGGATGAGCGACAAGGGGCACGCCCTCCTCATCCCGGCCGACGCCCACCGGCTGGTCGTCTCCGGCAAGCTCGACCGGCGGCTGTTCGACGTCACCGAGCTGAGCCGTCCGGAGAACCTCCGGGCCCAGAAGGACGGCCTGAAGCTGATCGTCGGCTACCGGGGCAAGCAGGCCGGCACCGCGAGGGCGCAGGTCCGCGAGGCGGGCGGCACCGAGGTCGGCCGGAGCCTGACGTCGCTGAACGCCGAGTCCGTGACGACGCCGACGACCGACGCGCCGGAGATCTGGCAGGCGCTCACCGAACGTCGCGCAGACGGCGACCGGGTGACCACCGCGGCCGGCATCGACCGGGTGTGGCTGGACGGCGTGCGGAAGGCGAGCCTCGACAAGAGCGTCCCGCAGATCGGCGCCCCGGCGGCCTGGAAGGCCGGGTTCACCGGCAAGGGCGTCAAGATCGCGGTCCTGGACACCGGGACGGACACCACCCACCCCGACCTCAAGGGCCAGGTGATCGCGGAGAAGAACTTCAGCTCCGCCGAGGACACCAAGGACCGGGTCGGCCACGGTACGCACGTCGCCTCGATCGCGGCGGGCACCGGCGCGAAGTCGGGCGGCAAGCTCAAGGGCGTGGCCCCGGACGCCGAGCTGCTCGCGGGCAAGGTGCTCGACGACGAGGGCTACGGCGAGGACTCCGGCATCCTGGCCGGTATGGAGTGGGCGGTCGCCCAGGGCGCCGACATCGTCAACCTGAGCCTCGGCGGACCCGACACCCCCGAGGTGGACCCGCTGGAGGCGGCGGTCGACAAGCTGTCGGCCGAGAAGGGCGTCCTGTTCGCGATCGCCGCGGGCAACGAGGGCGACGACGCGGGCACGGTCGGCTCGCCGGGCAGCGCGAACGCCGCGCTGACGGTCGGCGCGGTCGACGACAAGGACAAGCTGGCGGACTTCTCCAGCCGTGGTCCGCGGATCGGCGACGGTGCGATCAAGCCGGACGTGACGGCTCCCGGCGTGGACACCACGGCGGCCATCCCGTCCGATTCGCTGATCGCCCAGGAGGTGGGTGAGAAGCCCGCCGGTTACGCCACCATCTCGGGTACGTCGATGGCCACCCCGCACGTCGCGGGCGCGGCAGCGCTGCTCAAGCAGCAGCACCCCGACTGGACGTACGCCGAGCTGAAGGGCGCGCTGACCGGGTCCACGAAGCCCGGTGCGTACAACCCGTTCCAGCAGGGTTCCGGCCGGATCCAGGTGGACCGCGCGATCGCCCAGAGCGTCGTCGCTGAGCCGGTGTCGGTGAGTTTCGGCGTGCAGCAGTGGCCGCACACCGATGACGTCCCGGTCGCCGAGAAGGTGACGTACCGCAACCTCGGTACGACCGATGTCACCCTCGACCTGAAGGTGACGGGCACGGGTCCGGCGGGCAAGCCGGCCCCGGCGGGCTTCTTCACCCTCGGCGCGGACAAGGTCACCGTCCCCGCGGGCGGCACCGCGGAGGCGACGCTGACGGCCGACACCCGTATCGGCGGCACGGCGGACGGCACCTACTCCGCGTATGTGGTGGCGACCGGCGGCGGGCAGACCGTGCGCACGGCGGCCGCCGTCGAGCGTGAGGTCGAGAGCTACGACCTCACCGTGAAGCACCTCGGCCGGGACGGCCGTCCGGCGCCCTACGCGGACAGCACGCTCTACGGCCTCAACGACAAGGTCGGCGGCTCGTTCCTGAGCCCGCAGGTCGTGAACGGCACGGCGAAGATCCGGGTGCCCAAGGGCACGTACGTGGTCAACTCCACGGTCTACGGCCACCCGGAGGACTTCGACAAGGGCGTGGACTGGATCGCCCAGCCGAAGGTCGCGGTCACCGAGAACACCTCGCTGACGTTCGACGCCCGCAAGGCGAAGCCGGTGAAGATCACGCTGCCGGACGCCAAGGCGGAGGCCCAGCTGTTCTCGCCGGACTACTCGGTGAAATCGAAGAGCGACGGGGTCTCGTTCGGCTGGCTGATGGACTCGCCGGCCGCCTTCCGCACGCTCCACGTGGGTCCGCAGATCACTGACGGCTCGCTCGCCCAGCACTGGTCGGGCATGTGGACCAAGGGGGCGTCGACCGAGTACGACATCACGGTCGGCGGCACGGTCAAGAAGCTCGCGACCGGCTACGACCGGAAGTTCACCACCGGTCAGCTGGCCAAGGTGACGTTCACCATGGGCGCGGCCGCCCCGAAGAAGAAGGGCGCGCTCGCCGCCTGGGGCTTCCTGCCCACGTCGGACAGCGGCGTGGCCGCCTCGATCGAGCAGAAGCTGCCCGGCACCCGCACGCTGTACCTCTCCACCGCCGACAAGGCGACCTGGGCCTTCGACTTCAGCCAGATGGGCGCGGTCGACGAGGACGGCTTCCCGACGTACGACGCGAACTACTTCGTCGGTCCGGAGGCGACGTACAAGGCGGGCAAGTCCTCCAGCAAGTCCGTGAACACCGGGGTGTTCCAGCCGCTGGTGAACGACGACTTCGGCGTCACCCGTGAGGGCAACGAGATCAGCGGATACCTCCCGCTGCTGGCGGACGGCCAGGGCAACGAGGGCTCCATGGAGCTCGCGTCGGCCAAGACGGTCCTGTACCGCAACGGCAAGAAGTTCGCCCAGAACAACGACCCGCTGTACGGCGGGGAGTCCTTCAAGGTCCCGGCCGGATCCGCGGCGTACAAGCTGTCGACCTCGGTCAAGCACAGCGCGAAGATCAGCCCGCTCTCCACCCGGGTGGACGCGTCCTGGACGTTCTCGTCGAAGAAGACCGAGTACACCGCGCTCCCGGTCTCCACGGTCCGGTTCACCCCGGCCATCGGGGCCGACGGCCGGGCCAAGGCGGGAAAGACCGTCTCGGTGCCGGTGAAGGTGCACGGCGAGGCGGCGGGCAAGAACCTGAAGTCGCTGAAGACGTACGTCAGTTACAACAGCGGCAAGACCTGGAAGAAGGTCACGGTGAAGAAGGGGAAGATCACCGTCAAGAACCCGGCCAAGGGCAAGGCGATCTCCTTCGCCGCCAAGGTCACCGACAAGAAGGGCAACACCTCGTCGGTGAAGATCTACAGCGCCTACCTGGGCAAGTGACCCGTTACGGGGGGTAGTTCGCACCCGCACGACGGCGGCCCGCCGCACGGATCCTCTCC
>NZ_JBHXJG010000219.1:0-12356 GCF_042723425.1 Streptomyces sp. NPDC058375
GTTGCCGGGGCCCCGCAGGGGCGTGCTCAGTCGTTCGAAACGGTCTCGTAGCGCGGCGTGCCCTCTTCCATCTGCCGCAGCGCGTCCTTGCGCTCGCGCTTGGAGAGCCGGTCGATGTACAGGTAGCCGTACAGGTGGTCCGTCTCGTGCTGGAGGCAGCGCGCGAAGTAGCCGGTGCCCTTGACCCGGATCGGGTTGCCCTGCGCGTCCTGGCCGCGCACCACCGCGTAGTCGGGGCGGGCGAGCGAGGCGTACGCGGTCGGGACCGAGAGGCAGCCCTCGTTGGAGTCGTCGAGGACCCGCATGTCGGGGGCCAGCTCCTCCAGGACCGGGTTGCAGACGACACCGGTGTGGCGCTTGCCGTCGTCGTCCGGGCAGTCGTAGACGAAGACCTTCAGGTCCACGCCGATCTGGTTGGCCGCGAGGCCGACGCCCTCGGCCGTCTTCTGGCTGGCGAACATGTCGTCGATCAGCTGCGCCAGCTCGTCGTCGAACGCGGTGACGTCCTTGCACTCCTTGTGCAGCACCGGGTTGCCCACGACCGTGATCGGACGGGAGGTGCCGCGCGCGCGGTAGGCCGCCTCGCGTTCCTCGCAGTCCTCGGTGTCGACGATGAACCCCTCGTCGTCCACGCCGATCCGCCCGTCCGTCTCCTGCTGCGACATGTCCGCCGTACGCCTTCCTGCAAAAACCTGAACTCGGTGACCCCGCCGTATCCCGTCACAACCCGGGAAGCGCGGGAGGAGCAGCACCGCGATCGGTGCGCGTACAGCCTACGGGCAGCGGTCAGCAGACTTCTTCGAGATCCCGCCACTCACGGCTGTCCGGGCTGTCGGCGACCCAGCCGTCCAGCAGCCCGCGCACCAGCCCGGCGGGGGCGGCGAGGCCGCACTCACGCTCGGGCACCCAGAGGTCGCCGGCGCCGGCGGTGCGGTGGCCGAGCGGTCCCGGGTGGCCCGGCTCACTGTGGTCGTGCGGGTCCAGGTGCTCGCCGTCGCCCTCGTCGCTCTCCATCCGGCTCTCCGAGCACGCCCGGCACAGCAGCCGCACGGACGAGGACCAGTCCTCGGCGGCGAACCCGGCGTCCGAGGCGAGCTTCTCCAGCGCGTCCCGGTCCTCCTCGGTCGCGGCCTCAAGCAGCACCACCCAGGTCGGCACGGGCGAGGGCGCCCACAGCTCGATCTCGTCGAAGACCGGGTACGAAGGTCCGGCGGCGGTGACCCGCTCGCCGTTGGGCACCCCGTCGTGCAGGACGACCTCGCCCCAGCGCCGCCCGGAGGACGGCAGCGGGATCGAGAGCACCTCGATGCGGGCCGGGTCGAGCCGGCGGCCCCAGACCACCTCGGCCTCGCCCTCCGGCGAGAGCCGCACGGCGGCGCTGCCCAGCTCCATGCCGGTCGGCTCGGTGGTGGCCGCGCTGTGCTGGCCGCCACCGGGAACCTTCAGTCCGTACGCCTGCCAGGCCCGCCGCGCCAGCGGCCAGTCCTGGAGGGCGGTGGCCGCGATGCCGACGTTCCACCAGTCCGGGGCGCCGGACTCGCGGTCCAGCAGCGCGACGGCCCGCAGGCCCGCCGCGCGCGCCTGCTCCCAGTCGTGCCGGAACTTGTGCAGCAGCGCCAGATTGAACCAGGACTCCGAGAGCCAGGGCTCCAGATCCGCCGCACGCGTCAGCAGCGCCCCCGCGTCCTCGTACCGGCCGTCGCCGATCAGCGTGAACGCGCGGTCCGTGGCCTGCCGCCAAGAGGCGGACGGCCGATGCCGTACCTTCCCGAAGATCCTCACGATTCCCGCCTGTCCCGACTGGACACCCTCGTCATCCGCTCTGCTTTCGCATCCAACCATGCCCGGCCGGACGCCCGCTCATTACCCATGGGTTACCCAGCTCCGGCCGGGGTCAGACCGCCTCGCGCGAGGACGCGCCCCAGCGCCTCCACCGCCTGTGGCTGGTGGTCGTGCCCGGTGCCGAGCCTGAGCTGTTCCAGCGCGCCGAGCGGCCCGCCCACGCATTCCCCGCACAGGTCGTCGTATGCGTTGACCGTCCTGACGATCCTGGCGGCGGGCAGTTGTTCCCGGTACGGATCGGCCTGCTGCTCCACCACCGCCGCGACCGCCGGATCGACCCCGGTGCGGCGGACCACCGCCCCGCCGAGCAGGGCGATCCGGCGCTGCTGGGCGGCGGGCAGCCCGGCGGTCGCCCCGCCGGCGACCGGGTCGAGGAGGGAGAGCCGGCCGATGTCGTGCATCAGGGCGGCGTGCTCCAACACGGCCAGCTGCGGCCCGGTAAGCCCCAGCTCCCGCCCCACGGCGGTGGCGAGCGCGGCGACCCGGCGGGCATGGCCGGGCGGGGTCTACCCGGCGATCTCGGCGGCGCGGGCTAGCGAGGCGATGGTCTGCCCGCAGGTCGCGCGGACGGCCGCGTACCGGCGGGCGGAGACCTGGGTGAGCAGCAGCGGCCCGCACAGCACGGGCAGCGCCCAGAGCCCGGCGACCGCGGCCCCCAGCGCCATCACGACCCCGGTCGCGCCGATCGCCGTCCCCGTCCCGGCGAGCGCGCGCACCTCGTCGACCAGGAGCGATCCGTACGGGGGCGGGGCGCCGGGCCCTTCGAGGCACGCCCGCGAACGCGCCAGGAGGGCGGCCTGCAGGGCGTCGCACAGGGCGGTCGCCGCCAGTACCGCGAGCGGGAGCACGCCCGCACACCGCTTCAGCTCGGCGGGCGCGGCGGTAGGAGCGGGTGGAGGTCATCGCGTCGAAGGCGTCGGCGACGGCCACGACCCGGGCGAACTCGGGGATGCGCGAGCCGCTCAGCCCGTAGGGATAGCCGCTGCCGTCGAGCCGTTCGTGGTGGTGCAGGATCGCATCGCGGGCCTCGTCCAGGAAGCCGATGCCCCGGACGATCTCGTGCCCGTACTCCGGGTGCAGCTCCATGATCCGCCGCTCCTCGGGGGTGAGCGGCCCGTCCTTGCGCAGCACCCGGGTGGGGACGCCGAGCTTGCCGACGTCGTGCAGGATCCCGGCGAACCGGAGCCCCTCCACCCGGCGTTCGTCCATGCCGAGTTCACGGGCGATCAGGACGGAGGCCCGGCCGACCCGTTCGCTGTGGCCCCGGGTGTAGGTGTCCTTGATGTCGACGGCGTGGACCAGGGCGCGGATGGTGGCGCGGTGGGCGGCCTGTTCGCGGTGGTACTGCGCGAAGACCCAGCAGGAGAGGTACATCGGCAGCAGCACGAGGAGCGCGGAGGGCGGGCCGTACGGGCTCCGCCACTTCCTGCTGCCGCCCGCGGCCGCCGCGCTGGTGGCGGTGCCCGGCTCGCTGGCCGGACGGGTGGAGCAGCTGCCGTACGCGGCCCGCCGGAGCTGGCGGACCGCTCAGCTCGCCCTCGGCGGCGGCGAGGAGGATCGGGAGGAACGACCCGGCGGCGACCGGACCCGTGCCTCCGGGCAGTGATCGGCGGCCGGCCAGCTCACAGCCGAGCCCGAGGGCGGCCGGAAGGGCCGCCGTGCCCCACGGGACCGGGGCCCCGGGGGCGTACGCGGGAAGCGTGCACCAGACCGCGCAGAGAACGGCGGCCAGGATGCAGGCACGTGCCGCCGCCGGTGTGCCCCTCACGCCCGCACTTGCCCCCAGCATGGTCGATGGACGCGCCACGCTAGCGAGTTGCGCGGCTCACCGAGCCGCTACGGATCCGATTAGCACATTCGGGTGACTATTCGGCGGCGGTCGCCGACCGGTCCGTGGCCTGCACGGAAACGTCGTGATCGGGCACGGCCTCGCCGGCCCGGATCAGGTCGATCCGGCCCATCACCTTGGAGCGCAGGTCGGTCGGGACGTCGTCCTGTCCGCAGCACCGCTTGACCAGCTTCTTCACGGCCTGTTCGAGGCCGTACTTCTCCAGGCACGGGGAGCACTCCTCGAAGTGCGTCTCGAACTTGGTGCAGTCGCCCTCGGGCATCTCCCGGTCGAGAAACTCGTAGAGATGGTCGAGGACCTCCGAGCAATCCGTCTCGTGCGGCTCTCCGCAGCTCATGAGGCCGAGCCCTTCCGATCGTCCGAGTCACCGGCACCGGCCGCGACGAGCCCGCGCTCACGGGCGTAGTCCTCCAGCATGCCGCGCAGCTGGCGGCGGCCGCGGTGCAGCCGGGACATCACCGTACCGATGGGAGTCCCCATGATGTCCGCGATCTCCTTGTAGGCAAAGCCCTCGACATCGGCGAGATACACGGCGATGCGGAACTCCTCGGGGATCGCCTGGAGCGCCGACTTCACGTCGGAGTCCGGGAGATGGTCGAGCGCCTGGGACTCCGCCGAGCGCAGACCGGTCGACATGTGCGACTCGGCCCGGGCCAGCTGCCAGTCCTCGATCTCCTCGGCAGCGCTGCGCTGGGGCTCCCGCTGCTTCTTGCGGTACGAGTTGATGAAGGTGTTGGTGAGGATGCGGTACATCCACGCCTTGAGGTTGGTGCCCTCACGGAACTGGTGGAAGGAGCCGTACGCCTTGGCGTAGGTCTCCTGGACCAGGTCCTCGGCATCGGCGGGGTTGCGCGTCATGCGCAGCGCGGCCGAGTACATCTGGTCGAGAAAACCGAGGGCGTCCCGCTCGAAGCGCGCGTTGCGCTCGGCGGACGTCTCCGGTGCACGGCCGTCGTCGGTCCCTGTGTCGGTCCCAGTGACCGGACCCACCTCCTCCAACGATGTGGCGGAGCCGAAACCGGACCCGCTCGCATCGGAGAATAGTCGACCTTGCTTGGTGGCGGCCTGTCGGTTACCCCCGCCCAGGGGCCGCTCGGAGGTGGTCTTCGCCGCAGGCAGCACGGTCCACTCCAGGTCAGCGGCGTTCGAGCGGCTGGGGCAGATGGTCGAACCCATGCGACGGACTCCCTCTCCACGTACGACGTTGTTGTACCGACGTCCCGAACAACAGCGCCCCTGTACGGAGCATTCCCGGGGCCTGTGTCACCCGAGTGACGTGAGCCACGCGGTGACCGCTCCGGTGAGGATGCCCATCGTCTGATCCTCGCTCAGCCCGGATCTCTTCGGTACGGCGAAGCCGTGGTCGCCATAGGGCACTTCGACCAGCTTGTGGTCGCCCTCCGGAAACTCCGCGGGTCGGCCGAACGGGTCGTTGCCGCCCTGCACCACCAGGGTGGGCACGCCGGTGCCGAGCAGTTCGTCGGCGCGGGACCTCTCGGGCTTGCCCGGGGGGTGCAGCGGGAAGCTGAGCGCGAGGACGGCCGCCGCGCCCAGCTCGGTGGCGGTACGGCAGGCGACCCGGGCCCCGGCACTGCGGCCCCCGGCGACTACGGGCAGCCCGGGAGCGGCGAGGGCGGGCCAGAGTCCGCGCCAGCCGGTGTCCAGGGTCTTCGGGGCGGGAGCCACCTTCTTGCCGGCCACCCGCCAGGGCTGCTCCACCAGGGCGACGGTGACGCCGTGTCCGGGCAGGGCGGCGGCCAGCGCCTTCAGGTCGCGGGCCTCGATCCCGCCGCCCGCCCCGTGGCTCACGGCGAGCACGAGGCGGGGCTCGGAGGCGGCGACCCAGGTGATCCGGGCCTCACCGGCGTCGGTGGTGACGTTCTGCGTACGTGGTTGACGGCTCACCGCGCCATCCTCCCCCGCCCGCGACTCAGAACGGCGTGGGCTCCCCCGCGTACGCCTCAGAACAGCGTGGACTCCCCCACGTACGCCTCAGAACAGCGTGGACTCCTCCGGTGCCGCCAGTTCCTCCAGCAGCTCGGGCCCGTTGTTGCGGACGTTGCTGACGGCGGTGGCGACCGGGTAGGCGCGCATCAGCCCGCCGGGCGGCGGCTCCAGCAGGGCCCGCAGCTCGTCCTCGCCGGTGCGCGAGGGGTCCAGCCAGGCGTCCCAGCGGTCCGAAGTGAGCATCAGCGGCATCCGGGGGTGGATGTCGGCGAGCGCGCCGGGCCCTTCGGCGGGGGCGACGGCCAGGGGTGTGGTCTCGGCCTCGGTGGTGATCACCGAGCACGTCACCCACCAGGCGTTCTCGTGGTCGCCGGGCAGGGTCGTGTCGCGCCAGAACTCGTACAGTCCGGCCATCGCGAAGACCGACCCGTCGGCGGGGGTGACGAAATACGGCTGCTTGCGGGCCCGCTTCTTGCCCTTCTTCTCCTCCAGCTGCCGTTCCTCGGAGCCCGTGACCCACTCGTAGTAGCCGTCGGCGGGCAGGATGCAGCGGCGCTGGGCGAAGGCGCGGCGGAAGGAGGGCTTCTCGTGCACGGTCTCCGCGCGGGCGTTGATCATCCGGGCGGCGCCCTCGGGGGTCTTCGACCAGGACGGCACGAGTCCCCATTTCAGGGCCCGCAACTGGCGAACCGGACGCTGGTCGTCCGCGTCTTTAACAGGACGCTCCAGAACCGCGTAGACCTCTTTGGTCGGCGCCACGTTCCAGTCCGGCTCCAGGGTCTCGGTGGGCTCCCACTTCTCGACGCCGAAGAGTCCGGTCAGGTCCTCGGGCTTCCGACTCGCTGCATACCGTCCGCACATAAGTGCCAGACTGCCACGACCGCCCGCACCCACCGCAAGGAGTCGCCCGGCCGATGAACAGCACCGAATTGGGCGATCTGTGGGATCGCGTGACCGGCACCCAGTCCGCTCCCGAGCAGTGGCTGGTGGTGGTGACGGCCACGCTCGCGCTCATCGCGGTGGTGCCGAACCCGATATGGCGGCTCGCGCGCAACACGATCACGATCGCGCACGAGGGCGGCCACGGCCTGGTGGCCCTGCTCACCGGGCGGCAGCTTTCCGGCATCCGGCTGCACTCGGACACCAGCGGGTTGACCGTGAGCCGCGGCAAGCCGACGGGGATCGGCATGATCCTCACGGCGGCGGCGGGCTACACGGCCCCGTCCCTGCTGGGCCTGGGCGGCGCCTGGCTGCTGACGAACGGCAGGATCACCCTGCTGCTGTGGGTGGCGACGGCTCTGCTCGCGGTGATGCTGGTGATGATCCGCAACGTGTACGGGGCCCTCACCGTCATCCTGACCGGCACCACGTTCCTTCTGGTGTCCTGGCTGGCCTCCTCCGACGTGCAGTCGGCGTTCGCGTACGTGGTGGTGTGGTTCCTGCTGCTGGGCGGGGTGCGGCCGCCGTTCGAGCTCCAGTCCAAGCGGCGGCACGGCGGGGCCCCGGACTCCGACGCGGACCAGCTGGCCCGGCTGACCCACGCTCCGGCGGTGCTGTGGCTGTTCCTCTTCCACGCGGTGTCGCTGTGCTCGCTGATCGGCGGCGGGCGGTGGCTGCTGGGCTGGTGAGGCCGGGTTGGCCGCTCCGGTCCGTACCACTCTTTCGCTACGGAACGGTTTCCGCCCATTTGGTCAGGATCCGGGTCGACGTAAAGCCACTAAAGTGTTGGCCATGACCGAGAGTTCCGTGCAGCCCGCCCTCTGGCCCGCCCCCCACGCGACCGGGGCCGTCGACGCGACCGTCACCGTGCCCGGATCGAAATCGGTCACCAACCGCGCGCTCGTGCTGGCCTCGCTGGCCGCCGAGCCGGGCTGGCTGCGCCGCCCGCTGCGCTCCCGCGACACCCTGCTGATGGCGGACGCGCTGCGCGCCATGGGCGTCGGCATCGAGGAGACCGTCTCCTCCTCGTCCGCGAGCAGCCCGTCCGCCGCCGCCTCCCCGGACAGCTCGGGCGAGGCCTGGCGGGTCATCCCGGCGGGGCTGCACGGCCCGGCCACGATCGACGTCGGCAACGCGGGCACGGTCATGCGCTTCCTGCCGCCCGTCGCCACGCTCGCCGACGGCCCGATCCGCTTCGACGGCGATCCCCGCTCCTACGAGCGCCCGCTGACCGGCGTGATCGAGGGCCTGCGGGCGCTCGGCGCGCGGATCGACGACGACGGGCGCGGGGCGCTGCCGCTGACCGTGCACGGCAGTGGGGCGCTGGAGGGCGGTCCGGTGTCGATCGACGCCTCGTCGTCCTCGCAGTTCGTCTCGGCGCTGCTGCTGTCGGGGCCGCGCTTCAACCAGGGCGTGGAGGTCCGGCACACCGGGTCCACGCTCCCCTCGATGCCGCACATCCGGATGACCGTCGACATGCTGCGGGCCGTCGGCGCCCAGGTGGACGAGCCGGAGACGGGCGGTGAGCCCAACGTCTGGCGGGTCTCCTCCTCCGCCCTGCTCGGCCGCGACCTGACGATCGAGCCGGACCTCTCCAACGCCCAGCCGTTCCTGGCCGCGGCCCTGGTGACCGGCGGCCGGGTCACGATCCCGGACTGGCCCGAGCGCACCACCCAGCCGGGCGACGCGCTGCGCGAGATCTTCACCGCGATGGGCGGCTCCTGTGAGCTGACCGAACGCGGACTGACCTTCACCGGTACGGGCCGGATCCACGGCATCGACGTGGACCTCGGCGAGGTCGGCGAACTGACCCCGGGCATCGCGGCGGTCGCCGCCCTGGCCGACTCCCCCTCCACGCTGAGCGGCGTCGCCCATCTGCGGCTGCACGAGACGGACCGGCTGGCCGCGCTGACCAAGGAGATCAACGAGCTGGGCGGCGATGTCACCGAGACCGCCGATGGGCTGCACATCCGCCCGCGCCCGCTGCACGGCGGCGTCTTCCACACGTACGACGACCACCGCATGGCCACCGCAGGGGCGATCATCGGCCTGGCGGTGAAGGGCGTGGAGATCGAGAACGTGGGCACGACCGCCAAGACCCTGCCGGACTTCCCGGATATGTGGACCGGGATGCTCGGGATCTAGATCATGCGCCGCTACGGGAAGAACCCCGACGAGGACGACATCCGCGTCCGCCCCAACCGCAAGGGCAACCGGCCGCGGACGCACATCCG
This sequence comes from Streptomyces sp. NPDC058375, assembly GCF_042723425.1. Taxonomy (NCBI): domain Bacteria; kingdom Bacillati; phylum Actinomycetota; class Actinomycetes; order Kitasatosporales; family Streptomycetaceae; genus Streptomyces; species Streptomyces sp. NPDC058375. Next base: position 8,812 of record NZ_JBHXJG010000219.1, read on the forward strand.
GCCCAAGCACGAGGATGCCGAGGACGGCCTGGTCCTCACCGTCGACCGGGGCCGGCTCACCTGCCTCGTCGACGGCCGGACCGTGGTCGCGATGAAGGCCCGCGAGCTGGGGCGGAAGGCCGCCGTGGTGGGCGACACCGTCTCCATCGTCGGTGACCTCTCCGGCGAGAAGGACACCCTGGCCCGGATCGTGCGGATCGCCCCGCGCCGCACGGTGCTGCGCCGCACCGCCGACGACGACGATCCGTACGAGCGCGTCGTCGTCGCCAACGCCGACCAGCTGGCGATCGTCACCGCGCTCGCCGACCCGGAGCCCCGCCCGCGCATGATCGACCGCTGTCTGGTGGCGGCGTACGACGGCGGGCTCACCCCGCTGCTCGTGCTGACCAAGTCCGACCTGGCGTCGCCGGACAAGCTGCTGGAGGCGTACACCCCGCTCGGCGTCCCGTACATCGTGACCAGCCGCGAGGAGCTGGAGAACGGCGACGCGGCGGAGCGGGTGCGCGAGCTGCTGGAGGGCAAGGTCACCGCCTTCGTCGGGCACTCCGGGGTCGGCAAGACGACGCTGGTCAACGCCCTGGTGCCGGAGGACCGACGGCGGACCACCGGCGACGTCAACGCCGTCACCGGCCGGGGCCGGCACACCACCACCTCGGCCCTCGCGCTGCCGCTGCCCGGCGACCGTGGCTGGGTGGTCGACACCCCGGGCGTGCGCTCCTTCGGGCTGCACCACGTCGACCCGTCGCGCGTCATCCAGGCCTTCCCGGACCTGGAGCCGGGCACCGAGGAGTGCCCGCGCGGCTGCACGCATGACGGGAACCAGCCCGAATGCGCGCTGGAGGCCTGGGTGGCCGAGGGTCACGCCGACCCGGCGCGCCTGGACTCCCTGCGCCGGCTGCTCGCCACCCGTGAGAGGCGCGAGGGCGACTGACGGCGCATCCGGCGGCAATCCTTCGGGGCGGCGCGGGCATGTTTGCGAGCTTCAACGACCGGTAACGGCATAATCGCACCGAGTGGGACGAAGCCGTCACCTATGCGGGAGGCAACTGACGATGGCGTGGCTGCTGGTCGTGGTCGCAGGACTGCTGGAGACCGGCTTCGCCGTGTGTCTGAAGCTCTCCCACGGGTTCACCCGGCTCTGGCCGACGATCGCGTTCGCCGTGTTCGCGCTCGGCAGCTTCGGGCTGCTGACCCTGGCGCTGCGGAAACTGGACGTCGGCCCGGCGTACGCGGTGTGGACCGGGATCGGGGCCGCCGGAACCGCGATCTACGGCATGGTCTTCCTCGGCGACGTGGTCTCCACCCTGAAGCTGGTGTCGATCTCCCTGGTGATCATCGGGGTGATCGGCCTCCAGCTGTCCGGTTCGGCCCACTGATCCCCGCCACCACCGGCCGCGCCGCCTCCCGGACGAGTCGGAGCGCGCGGCTGTCCGCGGCGTCGTCGCCCGGCACCGGAACGATCACACAGGACAGCGCGAGGCGCAGGACGGTCTCGCAGCGCCCGGCGGCGACCCCGGGCGACGCCGCCGCCATCCGGTCCCGTACCAGCGCGAGCAGCTCACCGGGCTCCGGCGGCGGCTTCCCACCTGTCCGCCCCCGGGACCCCGGCTGCCGGTCCGGGCGGGGCAGCCCCTCCGCCCAGTGCCCCGTGAGCAGTGCCCTGACCAGCGCGTTCTGGCGGGCGGCCCGGAGGGTCCAGAGCGCGACGGCGGCCGGACGATCGGGCGCGGGGGCGGTCAGAGCACGGTCGACCCCGGCGAGATAGCCGTCGGCGGCCCCTCGCAGAAGCGCCCCGGCCAGTCCCCCCTTGGTGCCGAACTCGTTGTAGAGCGTCTGGCGCGAGACACCGGCCAGGGTCGCGACGTCGACCATGCGCACGGCACGCCAGGGCCGGTCGGCCAGGGCCCGGAGGGCGGCGTCCAGCAAGGCCTGCCGCGCTGTCGGCATCGTCGCCTCCCCCGCCCCGGGATCCTGCCGTTCAGAGTTGACGCGCTCCCGGGGACTGTCAAGGGTTCCGGGCGGCAGGGGCGCTGTAGCCCGCGTCCGGCGGCGCTGGATACTGTGGCGGCATGCCCGACTACCACGATGATCTGCGCCTCGCCCACGTACTGGCGGACGCCGCCGACGCCGCGACGATGGACCGGTTCAAGGCTCTCGACCTGAAGGTGGAGACCAAGCCGGACATGACGCCGGTGAGCGAGGCCGACAAGGCCGCCGAGGAGCTGATCCGGGGCCATCTGCATCGGGCCCGCCCGAGGGACGCGATCCTGGGCGAGGAGTACGGGGTCGAGGGCTCCGGTCCGCGGCGCTGGGTGATCGACCCGATCGACGGCACCAAGAACTACGTGCGCGGTGTGCCGGTGTGGGCGACGCTGATCTCGCTGATGGAGGTCGGCGAAGAGGGCTTCCGGCCGGTCGTGGGCGTGGTTTCCGCGCCCGCGCTGAACCGGCGCTGGTGGGCGGCGAAGGGCGCGGGCGCCTACACCGGCCGCAGCCTCACCTCCGCGACCCGGATGCACGTGTCGAAGGTGGGTCGGATCGCGGACGCCTCGTTCGCGTTCTCCTCGCTGTCGGGCTGGGAGGAGCAGGGCCGCCTGGACGGTCTCCTGGACCTCACCCGGGCCTGCTGGCGGACGCGGGGTTACGGGGACTTCTGGCCGTACATGATGGTCGCCGAGGGTTCCGTGGACATCTGCGCGGAGCCGGAGCTGTCGCTGTGGGACATGGCGGCGCCCGCGATCGTCGTCCAGGAGGCGGGCGGCCGGTACACCTCGCTGGACGGGAAGGACGGACCGGACGGCGGAAACGCGGCGGCCTCGAACGGGCTTCTCCACGACGAGCTGCTGGGCTACCTCAACCAGCGCTACTGAACCGTGTCGCCCCGGCGGCGCCGGCCGTCGCGTGCGTGCTCGCGCACTCCCCCGGCGCACGCCCGCCCACCCCTTGTCGACCCGGCCCAAGGGTGCCACTCTGAGAGTCCCCCCACTTGTGAACTTGTGAATCGACTCACAGAGTCGGCTCACCGAGGAGGTGGCTCGATTCATGCTCGTCCGTGACGCCATGAGCACGGTGGTCCTCACCATCGGCCCCACCCATACGCTCCGCCAGGCGGCCCGGCTGATGTCGGCCCGCCGTATCGGGGCAGCTGTCGTCCACGACCCGGATACCTGCGGGCTCGGCATCATCACCGAGCGCGACATCCTCGACGCGGTCGGATCGGGGCTGGACCCCGACCGGGAGACCGCGTCCGCCCACACCACCACCGACGTGGTGTTCGCCGCCCCGGCCTGGACCCTGGAGGAGGCCGCGGAAGCCATGACGCACGGAGGGTTCCGGCACCTGATCGTGCTGGACGGCGACGGCCCGGTGGGCATCGTGTCGGTGCGCGACATCATCCGCTGCTGGTCGCCCGCCCACCGCCGTACGCCTGCCGCGACGGCCGCGTGGCCGGCGGCCCGGTCGTACGGGCCGTGGACGGTCGGCCCCTCGGCGACGCCCGCCGCCGCGAGGGCCTCCCGGTGGCCCTCCAGGCGGTGCCGGGTGGT